>CAZENB010000015.1:18802-31104 GCA_964513555.1 uncultured Rhizobium sp.
ATTGCAGATTTAGCTTATTGGTTTGAGTCAACTTCTGAGAAAAGTTTTTCTGCGTCAGAAGCAGTTGATGAACAAAAAGTTAGTAATTGGTATGATATTTCACCAAGAAATAGTATTCATCCAGCTTTGTCAAGTAGCTCTTCTTCTCAACCAATTTATAAATCATCTTCAGATTTGAATGGCTTGCCGGCACTTTATTTTGATACTGACCAGTTTACTTATGATGGTTACCAATATTCACGTAATACTACTATGTTTGCAGTTATAAAAGCTCCATTTAGTAAAGATATAGTTGGTAATGAGTCTGAATGGGGTAATATTATTGGTCTTCACAAAGGTGGTTTATGCGCACTTTTTACTTCTAATCTTGCTAATGATATGGTAACTCCGGTAAATCAGTTTCAATTTTGGGGGAGTTATTCAGAAAGTTTAGATGTTTCTTATAACAGAACTTCTGACAATGGTGCAATACTGACTGGTGTGATAAATGGAGCAAATCTTGATTCAAACCATGTTGCTTACAAATTTTATACTGACGGTAATTTCAAGGGTTCAATAGTTGATACAACGTGTAAAATTAATAGTGGTTTGATAGTTGGTGCATCATATCCTAATTTTGAATATTATCAAGGTTATATTGGTGAATTAATTGTCTTTAACCGTGCTTTGAATGATGAAGAAAGAAAGTCAGTAGATAATTATCTTAGTCAAAAGTGGAATATTCCTTTAAACAATTAAAGCAATTAAAGTTGTCATAAACTGTAGGTCAATTTTTTTGTTAAAGAAAGCAAGAATTTGCAAGACAAAAACTTAAAAGATTCTTCAATTTGGGAAAGGTTTGTAGAAAATAATCTTGTCCTTGCATTAATAAATATATAACGGAGCTTATTTTATATCTATGAACCATATTCAAAATTTAACTCAACAACTTATAAGAATTGGTTTTAAAGTTGAGTTAAACGAGAATGTAATTGTGGTAATTGGGGTTGAAGATATTTTATGTTGTAATTTTCCTGATAAAATAGTTTCACAAGAAAATTTTTCAAAACTACTTCAAGTTTTGCAGGTTGTTATTGAAATTGATGATCCAGAATCGCAAACTCCCAAAATTTTGTTCCAAAATTGTTCTCTGAAAGTTTATTTTGAAGGTTGGGACTTTTTTGAAATTGCAAAGATTGTAAAGCTTGATATTGCACTAATTCTTAATGAATCTGGAATTTTTAATGGTATGGGCTTTGAAATTCCAAAAGATTATTCTGAAGTTATTGTTCCTTAGCTTTTAATTCAACTCTGCCAATTCCAGGAAGTTTTAAGGCTGGTTTTGCAAAATCAATGCCGAATGAAATTCCTATTAGGTTAATTTCAATACCTTCAATGATTCCTAAATTTATTCCAAACATTCCAAAAAAAGAAAATTGTATACCAGTTTTAGATTCAGAAAGAGCAAAAAATTTTACGCCATTTTCGTCGCATAACCAATCTTTACCAATTGCATTATTTGGTAATGAAATTTTTATTTCTGGAATTTGACGAACGATATAGGAAATAAAAGTATTGCTATTTGGTCCTGGATAAGCACGATAGAACTTCTGATAAGGATAGGTTTTGGTGGCTTGATAAATTTTAGGTATAATTTCTTCAGCTTTTTTGCCTGAGATTGAGTATATTATATCTGGTTCTGCATCATACCATTTTCTGTCAGGTAAGTCTTTCTGAGTTACAACAACCCCTTCAGCGCCAAAGTGCGTTCCCCATAAAACAACATAGTGAACTAAATAACTTTCGGCGTTTTTTTCTTTTGTTGCTATCCATAAATGTTGACTGAATTTTCCACGCCAAGAGTAAGCTTTTGCTGAGTAAATTTGAATTTTTGCTTCAGGTGTATCAGAAGCCAGTTCAACAAGTTTTGCACTTTCTCTTGAAGCTTCATTCCAACTACGTTCACTTGCTTTTGGGTTGAAATAAATTAAGGAAGCAAAACATAGAATAGTTAAGAAAATTAACATTTTAACGATTGATATTTTATTGTTTATGCTTTTCAACAAGTCTGAACAAAAATGGATTGATAGCTATTGAAATTATTGCGCTGGCAATAACCATATCATAAACAATATTTGAGAAAAAACCTAATTTAAGAGCAAGAGCTGCTAAAATAAAAGAAAACTCTCCAATTTTAGCAAGACTGACTGACATTATTAAAGAATTATGAGATCCGTGACGAAATAGTCTCATAATAAAGTAGGTAGTAAATAATTTTCTAAAGACGACAAGCATAAAAAAGTGGTCACTGACATTTGAATTAAAGCGCCAGGAATTGCTGTTTTATGAACTTTTAAAAGATCTTTTGTAGAAAAATGTAGTCCAACTCCAAACATTAAAAGTATAACTCCAATTTCAGCTAATTTAACATCTGCAACAAATTCTGGTGTGTTAGGTCCTAGAACTATTCCTGCCAAAACATATCCTAAAATAGTTGTTAATTTCATTCTATTTGCTAAAAGACCAAATAAAAATGCCAGAACTATGCTGCTCACTATTGTTGTAACCAAAAGGCATGATTCTAGCATCTTGTTTCCTTAAATAGGTTTGATATTTTTTCAATAATCCTAAGATTTATTTTGAAATTTCTTTTTTTAAGTTTTCACTAATCTCATCTAAAAATTCTTCTGTATAGAGATAATGTTTACCATGCTCAACATTATTTTTATGAATACAAATAGCTAAATCTTTAGTCATTTTTCCTGATTCAACTGTTTCAATACAAGCTTTCTCAAGTTTATTACAGAAATCTATTAGATCTTGGTTATTATCAAGTTTGCCGCGGAATTCTAATCCTCTTGTCCAGGCAAAAATTGATGCAAGAGGGTTAGTTGATGTTGGTTTTCCTTTTTGATGTTCACGATAATGACGAGTTACTGTTCCATGAGCTGCTTCGCTTTCCATTATTTTTCCATCGGGTGTTATTAAAACTGAAGTCATTAAACCCAAAGATCCAAAGCCTTGAGCTACTGAGTCAGACTGAACATCGCCATCATAATTTTTACAAGCCCATATAAATTTTCCATTCCACTTAAGTGCGCTTGCAACCATGTCATCAATTAAACGATGTTCGTATGTTATGTTAGCCGCAGCAAATTTTTCCTTAAACTCTGATTCATAAATTTCAGCAAAGATGTCTTTGAATCTGCCATCATATTTCTTTAAAATAGTATTTTTTGTCGAAAGATATAGAGGCCAGCCTTTTTGTAGTGCTAAATTAAAGCAAGAATAAGCAAATCCTTTAATAGATTCTTCAGTATTATACATCGCCATTGCAATTCCAGCACCTTTGAATTTATAAACTTCATGCTCAATTACTTCACCATTTTCACCTTCAAATTTAATTGTAAGTTTTCCTTTTGATGGCACAATAAAGTCTGTTGCTTTATATTGGTCACCAAAAGCGTGTCTTCCAACAATTATTGGTGATGTCCAGTTAGAAACAATTCTTGGTACATTCTGGCAAACAATTGGTTCACGAAAAACTGTCCCATCAAGAATATTGCGAATTGTACCATTTGGTGATTTCCAGATTTGTTTTAGATTAAATTCTTTTTTTCTGGCTTCATCAGGTGTTATAGTTGCACATTTAATTCCAACTCCACATTCTTTTATAGCATTTGCAGCATCAATAGTAATTTGATCATTTGTGGCGTCGCGATTTTGAACAGATAAGTCAAAATACTTAATATCACAATCGACATAAGGTGTAATTAGTTTTTCTTTAATTAATTTCCAGATAATGCGAGTCATCTCATCACCATCTATTTCTACTACTGGATTTTTTACTTGAATTTTTTTCATAATATTTGACTTAGAAAATATGTTTTTAAGAAATTGGTTCGAAGAATCCGCTATCAACATTAAAACCAATTAATGCGCCTCTTTCGGCATTAAAGTGCCAACCAAAAATATTTAATTTGTTTTCTTTGATACGTTTGGTGACATAAGGATATTCTATTAAATTTTTCAAAGAAATTATGATCGATTCATGTTCGCATGCTTTTAATTGTTCTTCTTCACTTTTATCACCTAACTGAGATTTAACGGCTTCTTTTGCATCCTGAGCAACTGAAAGCCATGTTTTCATTGATTCAGAAAGATTTTTACCAGAAGAAAACTTATCAGACATCATCATTTTTATGCCTTCGCATTTTGCATGACCAAGAATAATGATATTTTCTACTTCAAGAATTGTAACAGCGTATTCTATTGCTGATAAAATACCATGAGTTCCATGTTTATCATATTTTGGAACTAAGCCACCAATGTTGTTAATTACATATAACTCACCAGGATTTGTAGCAAAAATTTCCGCTGGAGCCATTCTAATCTCTGCACAAGAAATCACCATTGTTGTTGGTTTATGACCTTGCTCAATTAAATGTCTGATTATGTCTTTTTGTCTTTCAAAGGTTGTTGATTTAAAAACTCTGAAACCACCTATAAGTTTTGAGATATTTGCCATTTTAGAAGAAAAAATATTGTTTATTATGTATAAATTACAGTTTAGTTTCTTAGAAAAGTTATAAGCAAGAAAAAATCAAAATTATTTCTTTTTACTACATCTTAGAAATACAATGACAAGCTTCCCCACAATATTAGTAAAAAGATATTAGATTTATAATTCTGCAAAATTGCCTAATTGCATATTACATCAACGTTTTTTAGAATTATATTCCCTTTACAAATCTATAAATTCAAAAAAATAAGTCATGTCACAAGCAAAATTTTCACAAGCCAAGGTTATCTTACTCGAAAATATTAGCTCAGCTGCAATTTCAACTTTTGAAAAGTTTGGAATTAGTGATGTAAAAATCTTAAAAACCAGTATTGAAGAAGCTTCTGAAGAAGTTTTTGAAGCAAATATTTTAGGAATTAGATCTCGTAGTAAACTAAGTGCAGAAGTTTTAAATAAATTCAAAAATTTATCTTGTGTAGGATGTTTTTGCATTGGAACTGATCAAGTTGATTTAACTTCAGCAAAAAAATTAGGAATTCCTGTTTTTAATGCACCATTTTCAAATACTCGTTCTGTTGCTGAGCTTGTGATTGGTGAAATTATTTCTCTTTATCGTCGTCTACAAGTTGTAAACATAGAAATGCACAAAGGTATTTGGAGCAAAAATGCCGCAGGATGTAACGAAATTAAAAATAAAAATTTGGGTATTATTGGTTATGGAAATATTGGTGCTCAAGTTGGTATTTTAGCTGAATCTTTGGGTATGAATGTTTTTTATTATGATATTGAAAACAAACTTCCTTTTGGTTCAAATCATCAGGTTAATTCGCTAGAAGAGTTACTAAAAATTTCTGATGTTATAACTCTTCATGTTCCTCAAGATAAAAGTACAAATGATATTATAAATAAATACACAATTTCGAAAATGAAAAAAGGTGTTTTTATTATTAATAATTCGCGTGGTAATGTTGTAGATATTCAAGCTTTGGCAGAAGCTTTGGAAAATAAAAATGTTGCAGGCGCGGCAATTGATGTTTTCCCAATTGAGCCTTCAAGTAATTCTGAAGAATTTATTTCTCCACTTCGTAAGTTTGATAATGTTCTTCTAACTCCTCATATTGGTGGAAGTACCCAAGAAGCACAAGAAAATATTGCAATTGAAGTTGCAAATAAATTGGCTCAAAATCACTTGATTAATTCAACAGCTATGGCGGTTAATTTCCCAAATTTAGCACTTCAAAAACCAAAAGAAGGTTGTGTAAGAATTTCTCATGTGCACAAAAATACACCTGGTATGTTGCAATCAATTAATCAAGAGATAAGCAAATATGGTTTAAATATTCAGTCACAAATTCTTTCAACTGACAGTGAAATTGGTTATGTAGTTTTAGATGTTGAAAGCAACGAAATTCCTCGAGGTTTAGATTTAGATCTGAAAGCAATTTCTGGAACTATTTCTGTAAGAATTTTGAAATAATTATGAATAAACCAAATTTAAAACCACAAGTTAATAAATTTAGTAGTGGTCCTTGCACTAAGCGTCCAAATTGGAATGCTAACTTTTTAAATAACACTAATTTGCTTGGTAGATCACATCGTAGCAAAGAAGTATTAAAAGTTATCAATGAAGTAAATTCAATAAGTTCAGAATTTCTGAATTTGCCAGAAGGTTATAAAATTGCAATTATTGCAGCATCAGATACAGGTGCTTTTGAGGCTGCAATGTGGAATATGCTTGGAGTAAAAGGTGTTGATGTAATTTACTTTGAAGCTTTCGGCGCAGAGTGGTATAAAGCAATAACTGAACAATTGCGTATTAAAGATGTAAGAAAGTATAGTGCAAATTTTGGTCAATTTCCTGATATTTCGAAAGTTGATTTTGATCGCGATGTTGTCTTTACACTAAATGGAACAACCTCTGGCGTTTGTATTAATGATCTTTCATTTATTCCAAAAAATAGAAAAGGTTTAACTTTTTGTGATGCAACTTCTGCTGCTTTTTCAATGCCAATTGATTTTACAAAGCTTGATGTAACAACTTACTCTTGGCAAAAGTCATTGGGAGGAGAAGCTCAACATGGTGTTTTAATTTTAAGTCCAAACGCTGTTTCAAGAATTAAAGATTATACCCCAAATTGGCCATTGCCAAAAATTTATCAGCTTAAAAAGAAAGGTGAATTTAACGTATCAGTTTTTGAAGGTTCTGTAATAAATACAACTTCAACCATTTGTATTTTAGATGCTTTAGATGCTTTGCATTGGATAAAAGAAAATGGTGGTATTGAAGCAATGTACAAAAGAGTTAATGAAAATTTTGCAGTTGTTTCTGATTTTTTGAAAAACTCAGCAAATTTTGAAAATTTATGTGCTGATGAAAAATATCAATCACGTACTTCAGTTTGTTTTAAACCTTCTCAAAACTGGTTTAAAGAATTACCAGAAGATAATCAAAGAAAGTTTATTGATAAAGTAGTTTCAATTCTACAAGAAGAAAAAGTTGCTTTTGATATCAAGGGTTACAATTCGGCTCCACCTTCTTTTAGGATTTGGTGTGGCTTAACTGTTGATAGTTCAGATATTAAAATTTTGTGTGATTGGTTTGAATATGCCTATGAAACTGCCAGAAAATCATAAAAGAAATTGTGCAATTTTTGATTTTGATTCAACAATTGTATCAATTGAAACACTGGATTTTTTAATTGCGAAAACTGCTAAAGATCAGAAGGAAGTTATTGAAAAAATTACCAACCTAGCAATGTCTGGAAAAATGACTTTTGCAGAATCTTTAAAAACTCGTTTTTCTCATATAAAACTTACAAAGTCAGATATTGAAGAGCTAAAATCAGAAATTTGTAACTACATAACTGTTGGTTTTTTGGAAGGTTTTAATAAAATAGAGCAAGATTTTGATTTTTACATAATCTCTGGTGGTTTTTTAGAAATAATTTATCCAGTTGCTGAAAAATTAAGAGTTAAAAAGGAAAACTGTTTTGCAAATAATTTTGTTTACAAAGAAAACAAAATTATTGGTTTTGATGAGACAAATACTTTATCACAAAATGGTGGTAAACCAAAAATTGTTGAACAAATTTTATCAAAAAATTCTTATAACAGAATTTTTATGATTGGAGATGGTTACACTGATTTAGAAGTTACAAAAGTTAACGATAAAGTAACTTTCTGTGGTTTTGGCATGCATGCTGCGCGTGATTCAGTTATCAAAGAAGCTAAAAACTTTTTTTATAGTGTTGATGAATTAATAAAATTTCTTGAGTGCGCTTGTAATCCTGATAAAGAGTTGGGATAACAATAGAAAAAATATAAAAATGAACCTAAACAACATTTTCCTCTCAACTTTAAAGAAAAAAGGTTTTAAAGGAGATATTGCTACTGAAAAATCAGTAACCGTAACTTATGCAACTGATAATTCAATTTACGAAGTTGAACCAGATGCTGTAATTTTTCCTAAAAGCTCTCAAGATGTTGAATTGATTTTCAACTTACTAAGAAAAGAAAATTTCCATTTAATTAAGATTACCGCAAGAGGTGGTGGAACAAGCACCAATGGTCAATCAATTAATAATGGAATTATTGTTGACTATTCTCGTTATATGAACCGCATCTTAAAAATTGATGCCGATAAAATGTTAGCTGAAGTTGAGCCTGGAGTAATTTTAGATATTTTAAACAAAGAGCTAGAAAAATATAATCTTTTTTTCCCACCAAATATTTCTCCAAGTAATCGCGCTACAATTGGTGGTATGGTTAATACTGATGCTTGTGGCAAAGGTTCATGCACCTATGGTAGAACATCTGACAATATAGAAAACTTAGATTTGCATTTAATTTGTGAAGAAAAAATTGTTTCAAGTAAAACTGGTACAAAAAATTTAAATGAAAAATTAATTTCTATTTTATCAAAGTCACAAGATATATACTCTTCTAAGCACTTAGCTAGAACTACGACTGGTTATAATATAGAGAAGTCTTTTGTTAATGATAAACTTGATTTAAATTACTTAATTTCTGGATCTGAAGGTACATTAGCTTTAGTTAGCAAGATAACTGTAAAACTAAAGAAATTACCACTTAAAAAGCGTTTAATTTTGTTGAGATATGAAAATTTTGATTATGCTCTAAAAGATGCTGGAAAACTTATTTCTCTTAAACCAACTGCAATTGAAACAATTGATGAGAATGTTATTCGTTTAGCTCGCAATGATATTATTTGGCAGGATGTTGGTCATTTAATTGGTGATGGCAATGATACTTCCGTTAACATATTAGAATTTGCTTATGATAATTTAGAAGATTTTGATAACCACAAAAATCAACTTAACAACATTCTGAGTTGTAATTCTGATAGGTTAACTTCTCATCATGATTTTGATTCATTCGATTCTTACTCCAATTCTTTTAATTCTGATTATACTCTTTGTCATCCTGAGAGCAGCGAAGGATCTCAACAGTCTTTCTGCGTAAAAAATGACAATACAAAATTTTTCTTTGAAAATTACTTTATTACGGAAGATAAGACAGAAATCGCTAATATTTGGAATTTAAGAAAACAAGGCGTTGGTTTACTTGGTGCTATGAAAGGAAAAAGAAGACCATTGCCTTTTGTTGAAGATACAATTGTACCACCATCAGAACTAGCAATTTACATTGCTGAATTTCGAGAAATTCTTAAAAAATATGATGTAAGATATGGAATGTTTGGTCATGTCGATGCTGGTTGTTTGCATGTAAGGCCAGCTTTAAATATGCGTCAGCAAGAAGATCGTGAATTAATCAGAAAAATTTCTGATGCGGTTTGTAATCTACTTGTAAAACATCAAGGAATTATATGGGGTGAACACGGTAAAGGTTTTAGAAGTGAATATTCAGAGAAGTTTCTTGGTAAAGAAGTTATAAAAGTTTTTCGTGAAATTAAAAAAACTTTTGATCCACAACAGCAGTTAAATTATGGTAAAATTTCCTCAATAGATTCAGAAATTGTAAAGCTTGATAATATTACAACACGTGGGTTATTAGATGAAAAAATTTCTTCAGAAATTCATAATGATTTTGAAAATATACTAAGTTGTAATGGCAATGCTTTGTGCTTTAATTTGGATAAAGCATCACCAATGTGTCCATCTTACAAAGTTTCTAGCGATAGAAGATTTTCGCCAAAGGGCAGGGCAATGTTGTTTAAAGAATGGGTTAG
Source organism: uncultured Rhizobium sp. (assembly GCA_964513555.1). Lineage (GTDB taxonomy): Bacteria > Pseudomonadota > Alphaproteobacteria > Rickettsiales > UBA1997 > UBA2645. Next base: position 28,513 of record CAZENB010000015.1, read on the forward strand.
AAATAATCCAAATTTGCCTTCAATTGTTTCTCTCATTGCGAGGAAGGCGAAGCCTGAATTGGTAATCCAGTCATTTTCTAAAAAAGTTCGCAATCTTTTTAGCAAAAATTTTGAATCAGAAATTTATGAATCTTTTTCAAAATGTTTAGGCTGTAAAGCCTGTAATACACAATGTCCAATTAAAGTTAGCGTTCCAGATGCCAAATCTTATTTTCTTGAAAATTATTTCAGTAATAACTTCCGCAAACCTCAAGATTACTTAATTGGAAATATTGAAAAATTATTGCTAATTTTTGGTAAATTCCCTCAAGTTTTTAACGCTCTAACTCAAAATAAAATTGCTAAATTCTTAGTACGCAAAGTTTTTGGTATAACCGACATTTTGCCAATTTATAAAAATTATTTTGCTAATTCTGTCACTCTTAGCACAGAGGATCTCATGTTAGAAACTCGAAGCCAATCTACTCAGGGTAGAACTGGGATTGCAGCTCTTTCCTCAAGTTCATCCCAAACTTTCACAAACAAGGAAAATAAAGAAAATAATTTCACCACCAAAAACCAAATTTACCTACTGTGCGATGCTTACACAAACTATTTTCATGCTGAAGAATTGCAAAATTCTTATAAATTATTAGTTAAACTGGGTTTTAATGTAGAATTTACCAAAGTTTTTGAAAACGGAAAAGCCCTACATGCTAAAGGTTTTTTGAATGCTTTTATAAAAACTATAAAACAAAATATTTCTTATCTAAAAACTTTAAATGGTACTTTAGTTAGTATCGATCCAAGCATTTCTCTGACTTATCGCGATGAATATATTCGATTTAATAACGAAAAAATCGAGATACTTTATTTGGCAGAATTTTTGCAAAAAATGGAACAACAAAAAAATGTAAATGATCATAAAAATTATCACCTAATTTTGCATTGTTCCGAACAAACCAATTTTGCAAAAATTTCTGATATTTGGGAAAAAATTTTCTCTAAGTTAGGAATTAAGTTAAATATTCTTAAAATTGGTTGTTGTGGTATGAGTGGAAGTTTTGGTATGGAAGTCTCTAATTTTAAAGATTCCGAAAAGATTTTTGAAATGAACTGGCAAGAATCTATAACAAAATTATCACAAAATCCAGATAACATAATTATGACTGCTGGCTCTTCTTGCAAGTCACAAGTCGAGCGTTTTATGGATTATAAAATTTATAATCCAATTTCTGTAATTAATAGTTTGTTGCAATAAAAAATGAAAAAAAACATAGAATAAAATTCTAAAGAATTTCTCCTAAAGTAGAGTAAAAAAATGGGGTGTTTTTAAAAAACACCCCATCTAAAACTAAGAGTTAAAGAAAACTATTTCTAGAATTTATAAGAAACTCCTAATCTTGCTACTTTATAATCACTGTTTAATTTATCAGTACCATCAACAACAGCATCAAGATTGCTTGTAAAATAATATTGAGTTAGCTCATAAGCAGCATTAACATCAACATCATTAGAAACGGAATACTTAAATCCAAGACCGTAAACAAATCCTTCATTAGTGTAAGATTCTTTAACAAAAGAAAGATTTGGTCCGTAATTTGAAGCATCTAATCTTGTTTGAGAGTGTCCTAAAACAAAAAATGGAGCAAATTTATCGGTTACATCATAACCAACATTAACTTTTACACCATAACTAAATTTAGTATTTAGTGCAAATCTATCATTCGCTGAATAAATACTAACACTTTCTGATAATGCGTTATGATCGTAGAATAAACCAGGTGCTACAAATAATTTTCCAAAGTTGAAAGCATATTTGTAATCAACTCCGAATGAATAGTTATCATTACGAACTCTTCCACTATCAAATTGATAAGAAGTGCTGGTGTTAATTAAATTTAAGCCAACATAATTTCCTTCAGTTTTTGCAAATGCTGAAGAAGAAAAAGCAATAGATAATGCTGTAAAGAAAATAAGTTTTTTATTTATCATAAAAAATAATTTTGATTATTATTAAAGTAACAAGTAGAGCAAGTTTAGATATATTAAATATTTATTTTTACATATTAAGATATCTAAATTTGATTTTAGGTAGATAAGTATTAAATAATTTATAATCAATAACAATATAACTATAAATACTAATTCTCTTGGATTTTTCTGACAAATTCTGATTTTAAATTGATTTGACCAATTCCAGAAATTTTGCAATCAATATCATGATCTCCCACAACAAGGCGTATATTTTTAACCTTAGTACCAACTTTTACTACAAGTGATGAACCTTTTACTTTTAGGTCTTTTATTACTGTTACAGAATCACCATCTTTTAAAACATTGCCGCTAGCATCTTTAATTATTATTTCTTCTTCAAATTCATTATTTTCGTTTTTAGAAAATTTTGACCATTCATTAGCGCACTCTGGACAAATATAAATGTTTCCATCTTCATATGTATATGCACAACTACATTGTGGGCAAATAGGGGTAATATTTTCAGTCATTTAAGTTATTTACAAGAGTTATAGGTTTTTGCTACCAACAATAAAAAAAGATGGCGGGAGTGACGGGACTCGAACCCGCGGCCTCATGCGTGACAGGCATGCGCTC
>CAZENB010000016.1:0-19836 GCA_964513555.1 uncultured Rhizobium sp.
GGTATTCTCTAGTTATCAATTATTCACGATTTTAAACAACATTTCTTCCTTAAGCAGTCCTAAGAAATTTTAAAATAAATGTTACTCTAGCGAAATTTAAAATCTTAAATTCGCTTAAAAGTAATTTTCGATAAAATACTTATAAACTGAGGAATTAGCTTTTGCTAACTAAGCTTCAATTATTTCAACTAATACTGCCATCAAGATTTTCATCTCTGAAGCAAATTCTTTTTTCAAAATAAAAAAGTTAGGAGGGCGCATATTATGCATCTAACTTTCTATAAGTCAAGTACCTTTTAAAAATATTTTTAATATTAGTTCTTTCCATTATTTTAAAGGGCCGAAGACTATCTTTTTAGTAAAAATAAAAAAAAAATTACAAAAAAAGAGTAAAAAAAGTGACTAAAAAAAGACTGTTTTTGTCAAAAAGATATAAAAAATGATTTAAAACTTAATATATAAAGAATTTACGACACAAATAATCAAAAATAGCGTTCAAATAAAAAGCCATGAGATCTTTATACAAAAGGCTTTAATAATTTTTTTATGTATTTTTAGAAAACCAAATACTAATTTATTCCTTTGTTATGAAGGCTTTATAAGGCATTGAAAAAAAAATTATAAAAAATAATTTCTATCAGAAGCTTTTGTTTGCTGCCATAATTGATTATTTAGCGTTCAATAATATGTTCTAATTAAGGTGATAAACCCTTATCTTTAGAGATTGGAAAGCGATTTATTAATTTGTTATTAAAATCAGTAATGTATCAGAGCTTTTTAAGAAGAGCGTTTGACAGATTATTTTAGAATTATTTTTTTATTATAAATATATTTGATAACTCTTAATAAGAATGTTTCAAAGTAAAAAGATTTGTAAGAAATTATTTTATGTGAAAAAGAAAGATAATTGAGACAGTTAATTTTTATAAAAGAAACAAACTTTAGATTCATATAATATCATAAAAATTTATCATATTACTTTGTAAGTGATTACTATTCTTGAAAATAATAAAACAATATTAAAGGAGCTTATAGTAATGATTTTTTTAGATCTTTTTTCTTATTGGGTAATTAAAAAACTCTGTGAATTGAAATATTTTTTGGTATATATCTCTTGCCATTATACCTTAATTTTAAGGTTAACATGATATTTATTTTAAGTTTGTTTTGAAGAGATTTTTAATTTAGGAAGGAAACATCCACGTCTTTTCTAGACGTGGATGGTAATGCATATATTTATTCGCCTTTTTTCTTTTTAGCTTTTTTTGGTTTTTCAGATACTTCAACTTCAGCTGCAGATCCTTCTTCACCTTCAGACTTTTGAGACGATTTTTCAGACTTTTTATCCGCTGCTTTTAGAAGAGCTGAAACTTCTGAATCGCTTCTACTAATAACTAGACGAACCGAAATAGTTGCTTCAGAGTGCAAAGCAAGCTTAACTTCGTAAACTCCAATTTCTTTAATTGGTTTAGCCAAAATCACATCAGCTCTATTAACAGATTTTTGTTTTATAACTTCGTTAATTTTTGAAGCTATTGTAGCAGAACTTACTGAACCATAAAGTCTTCCGTCATCAGATGCATTTTCAATAATGATGATGTCTTTACCGGAAATTTTGTCTTTTATTACATTTGCAGCTTCTAGATTTTTTTGGTTAGCTTGCTCGAATTCTTTTCTTCTTGATTCAAAAACTTTGCTGTTACTTACAGTAAAGCAAATTGCTTTGTTATTAGGAATTAAGAAGTTTTTTGCATATCCGTTTTTTACTTCAACTACATCACCAATTCTACCTAAATTAGCAACTGCTGCTGTTAAAATAATTTTCATGATTATCTATAAATTAAATTTAGTTTTGTGTTGTGTCTTTGTTGATTGGAGAGATCAAAGACAAATGACGAGCTCTTTTTATTGCTGTCGTCAATGCTTTTTGTTTCTTCATAGAAACATTAGTAATTCTGCTTGGAATAATTTTGCCTCTTTCAGATATAAATTTATTAAGAAGTTTTAGATTTTTATAATCAATTTCTGCCAAAGGAATATCACGCAAAGGACAAGTTTTTTTCTTTCTAATAAAAACACTTTGATTTACAAGAGAAACCTTAACGAAACCTTCTTCTGAATCATTCTCAGAATTGTGGTTAGGAGAAGTTTTGTTATTTTTTTTAGCTACTTTAGCAACCATATTTATTTACCTCAAAATTAAGCTTCAAATTGAACTTGATCAAGCACCAAATCAGTTTTGGTAGGCTCTTTCTTAGCTGAAACTTTTCCAGCTTTATAATCTTTTGCACTTGCAGAAACAAAAAGTGGAGACTCATCAACATGAGCTTCTACTTTGAATGTAAGACTTCTGATAATGTCTTCGTTGTATCCAATAACTCTTTTTAATTCTGCAACAGCAGCATAGTCAGAATCAATTTTCAACAAGATATAGTGACCACGAGAATTTTTCTTAACTTTGTAAGATAGGTTTCTTAAACCCCAATATTCTTTAGAAACAACTTTTCCGTTACCTTCAGTAACGATTTTTTCTAATTTATTTGACAAAGCATCAACATCCTCTGCAGCTAAGTCTTGTCTAGCGATAAACACTGTCTCGTAAAGAGCCATAATTAAATAAAATTAATTTGTTAAAAACCTGTCCTGATGAGGCTTTAATTAGTAATTATTGCTAAAATAAAGAACATCTAACACCCCACTTCAGGCAAAAAGAGTGCCGTAAAGTAGTCATTAAATTTTTAATTGCAAGACAAAGTTTTTATAATTTAATGTAATTTCTAGGTGAATTTTACCTAATATTTTATACTGATCTTTTATACCACTTTTTAAAGATTTGAAAGTAAGAAAAATTTAGAAACTAATTAGGGGAATAGCTCTTGTTTTTTATTAGACAATTGCAAATATGATCTTGTAATCAACTTAAGTAATTAACCTAAAAAAATGCAAATTACTAATCGTAAAGCACATTTTAATTTTGAAATTGAAGAGGAAATAGAAGCGGGAATTATTCTTCTTGGCAGTGAAGTTAAATCTCTACGCGAAGGCAAAGCCAGTATTTCTGAAGCTTATATTGCTGAAAACAAAGGTGAAATATTGCTTATTAATGCCAATATTAATGAATATAAAGGTGCTAACAAATTTAACCACACTCCAAAAAGACCAAGAAAATTGTTACTTCACAAAAAAGAAATTGATAAAGTAATGGGGAAAATAAACCTAAAAGGATATTCCGCCACACCAATTAGAATTTATTTTAACAAAAGAAATATTGCAAAAGTTCTAATTGGACTTGGAAGAGGAAAGAAAGTTTACGATAAGAGAGAAAGCATTAAAGAAAGAGATGAAAAAAGAAGAAGTCAAAGAGGAGAAGATTAGTTTACGTACTCTTCAAAAAATTCCAAAAATACTAAAATTAAAATGAACCTTATACTTCTAGAACCTCTGAAAAATTTAAGACAAGTTGGTGAGGTATTTGCAATTCATTTATCAAATCTTGTTGGTGGTAATAAATTTTTTAACTTATTATTACATAAACCAATTAGAGTGGAAGAAATATCTTTTTGCCCTCGCCTTTTTGAAGTTCAAAATGATGAATTAGTTATAATAAAGGCTAGAATTGAATCTTATACAAAACCATCAAAACCAAAACAACCACACAAAATAGTTTGCTACACACCAAGCGGATTTGTAAATTTAATATTTTTTAAAGTTTTTCCTGGACAAATTGAGAGATTAAAAATTGGGCGAGAAGTTGCTATTTTAGGAACTTTACAAAAGTTACATACTGAATATCAAATTGTGCATCCTCTAGAAATTGTAGATTCTAAAGAAATTGATAATTTACCAAAAGTTAACGTGATTTATCCTTTAGCTTCAATTATAACGCAAAAATTTTTGCGTTATAGAATTCAAAATATTCTGAAAGAACTTTCTCCGCAAAAAGAAGAATGGATTGATTCAAATTTATTAAAAAAACAAGGTTGGAATGGTTTTGTTGAATCATTAAAAAACCTACACTATTTCGTGGAAAAGAAACCTTCTAATCAAACTTCTATAAAAGAAAATTCAATTTCAACAGATAAAATAACAGAAATAGCAAGACAAAGATTAGCTTATGATGAGCTTTTAGCATGGCAAATTGCTGTTTTGATTTCTAAAAACAAGACCAATAATCAAAAGAAATTATTACCTTTAAATAACAATTTAGCGAATGAGTTTTTAACTTCATTGCCTTTTGAAATAACCAATGCACAAAAAAGTGTTGCTTCCGAGGTTAAGAAAGATATTTGTTCAGATAAAAAAATGTTACGTCTTCTACAAGGTGATGTTGGTAGTGGAAAAACAATTATAGCAATTTTTGCTTGTTTACTTGCAAAATCTCAAAACAAACAATCCTGTGTTATTGTTCCTATTTCGGTTTTAGCAAAGCAGCACTTTTCTTATTTCAAAAAGTTACTCAAAAATTTTGATGTCAAAATTGAACTTTTGACTGGAGCTACTACAAAAAAACAAAAAGAAAAAATTTTAGAAAATTTAATAAAGAATAAAATTGATATTTTAATTAGTACTCATGCTGCAATTGAAGAAGATGTTACTTTCAAAAATTTAGGCTTAGTAGTAATTGATGAACAACACAGATTTGGTGTAATGCAACGTCTAAAAATGGTAGAAAAAGGAAATGAGGTTGATGTACTTTTGATGAGCGCAACTCCAATTCCGCGAAGTTTAATGATGGCTCTTTATGGTGATATGGAAATTTCAATTATTAATGAAAAACCTCAAAATCGCCAAGCAATTGAAACATTGGTAATGTCAGAAAAAAAAACAGAAGAAATTCATGATAGCATCAAAAGAACAATTTCAAGAGGTGAGAAAGTTTACTGGATTTGTCCAGCAATTGATAAAAATGAGGAAGGAGAAGAAACAGAAAATAAACTAATTACCAATAGTAAAGAATTAGTAAGTGCAAAGAAGAAATATCAAGAATTAAGTAAAGTTTTTGGCAACGAGATAGTATCATTACTTCATGGCAAGTTGAAAGAAAGCGAAAAAGAAAAAATCATGAATGATTTCGCAAAAGTTGAAGGAAAATCAAAAATATTGGTTGCAACAACAGTAATTGAAGTTGGAATTGATGTTAGCAATGCAACAGTAATTGTAATTGAAAACTCTGAGAACTTTGGACTTTCTCAACTACATCAATTACGTGGAAGAGTGGGCAGATCTGAAAAAAAATCATATTGCATTTTGCTTTACGGCGAAAGATTTGGAGCTACTGCAAAAAAAAGATTAGGAATTTTACGCAATTCTAACGATGGATTTATTATTGCTGAGGAAGATTTAAAAATTAGAGGAAGCGGTGATTTACTTGGAACGAAACAGAGTGGTTTTCCAGAATTTAAAATTGCAAACTTAGAATTAGACTCTGATCTATTAAAAATTGCCCATAAAAATGCTGAACTAATTTTACAAAAAGATTTATATTTACAAAACGATGAAAGCAGAAAATACAGATATCTATTAAAACTTTTTAACTATGACGAGTGTCTTAGATTAGTTAGTAGTGGTTAATTAAATTGTTTTTATACCGCTCCCCGTTAATTCTTAAGAAATCAAAGAAAGTAATTTATTAACTTGATCTGATTTTGTTTTTACATCATCCCTGATATCAAGGATGATGTAAAAGCCACGAATTTTTTTGAAATTTTTTGTGAATATTCAGATTGTAATTGCTCAGGTAATTTATGAAGAAAAAGTTGAGTGCTAAGAAAAAGAGTTTGATTGTTCTTGAAGGCATAAAAAGTTGTCCTGTGGTTGATATTTGTGCGGCTTATGGCGTATCGCAAAGTCTTTATTACACTTGATGGGATAAGTTTTTGCTAATGTTTGCGATGTATTTGAAGTTGATAAAAAGAATGGTAAAGAGCAAATAATTTTGCGTGAAAATACTAAGTTGAAGCAATCTTTGGCTGAGACTATTTTAGAGTTAAAGAAAATCGAAGAGGGTTGGTAAAGGGTAGCGCAGAGTGCAGAAAAATGAGAAATTTATCTGCTGCTGATCTTGTTCTAATTTAGCGTATCAAAGAATTAAAATCACTCTTCTGATAAATTTAAAACAACTTGTGAAACGCTCGGAATTAATCTTGCTTTCAGTTACAATAACCCCAAAGGCAATGCTGAAACTGAGTGCTTAATGCGAACAATGAAAGAAGAATGTCTTTGGATTAATTAATGAGTTTGATAATTTAGAACATCTTAATAAATCACTAATTGATTGGTTTGGTGAATATAATCAAAATTATCTCCACTCAAAATTACACTATAAAAGCCCAATGGAATTTGAGGCAGAATTTATACAAAATTCAGCCCAAATATTCTCTTAAATTTGGATTGATTTTTGGGGAGCATAACACTGACCTTAACCCATTTCATCAGAAATGGGATCATGTAAAAAATTTGGCAAAGAAAATCAGGGGCAAATTCTAAAACTTTAACTAGTGTTTGGAGAGTGTTTTATGCCATCAATAGATTTTTAGTTTGGTATAACTGCCTTATTTAAAGATAATTAAAAAAAGTGAAAACTTTTCAAATATTTTATTTGAGAAACAAAGCTTTGGTGTAAATTACAAACTTTGTTTCCCAAACAAATCCTGAGTAATTTTATAAAGGCAGGTTATCGTGCTTTTTCCAAGGCTTTTGAACTTCTTTATTTTTTAGAATTTGCAATGCCTTACATACTCTTTTTCTAGTATTTTGTGGTCTAATAACTTCATCAATAAAACCACGAGAAGCAGCAACAAAAGGAGAAGCAAACTTTTCACGATATTCAGCGGCTTTTTTAGCTTTGCTTTCAGGATCTTTTGCTTCTTCACGGAATACAATTTCAACTGCACCTTCAGGACCCATAACTGCAATTTCAGCATTTGCCCAAGCGTAGTTTACATCACCTTTTAAATGCTTAGAGTTCATTACAATATAAGCACCGCCATAGGCTTTTCTTGCAACAACAGTAATTTTTGGAACTGTGGCTTCAGCATAAGCGTAAAGTAATTTTGCACCATGTCTAATAATTCCGCTATGCTCTTGATCAGTTCCTGGCAAAAATCCTGGAACATCAACAAAAGTTAATAATGGAATATTAAAAGCATCACAAAATCTTATAAATCTGGCAGCTTTTTCACTTGCTTTAATATCTAAACAACCAGCTAAATTCATTGGTTGATTAGCAATAATTCCAACTGTTTCACCTTCCAGACGACCAAAACCAACCATAATATTTTTAGCATAATTTGGTTGAATTTCAAAAAAATCACCTTCATCTAAAATTTTTTCAACTAATTCACCCATATCATAAGGCTGGTTCGGATTTTCAGGAACCAAAGTATTAAGTGAAACATCTACACGGTCAGCAGCATCTTCTGTTGGAATAAGAGGGACTGTATCTTTGTTTGAAAGAGGCAAGAAATTTATCAGACGACGAGTTTGAAGCAAGGCTTCAATATCACTTTTAAAGGTTAAGTGAGCTACACCACTTTTTGCACCATGCACTGAGGCCCCACCTAATTCTTCTTGAGTAACAGTTTCATGTGTAACTGTTTTTACAACATCAGGACCAGTTACAAACATATACGAAGAGTTTTCAACCATGATTGTAAAGTCTGTTAAAGCTGGAGAATAAACTGCACCACCCGCACAAGGCCCCATAATTAGAGAGATTTGTGGTATTACTCCACTTGCATCAACATTGCGCTGAAAAATTTCACCATAACCACCTAAAGAATCGACACCTTCCTGAATTCTAGCTCCTCCAGAGTCATTAATTCCAACTACAGGAGCTCCAACTTGCATAGCTTTATCTAAAAGCATACAGATTTTTTTTGCATGAGCTTCACCTAAAGATCCTCCCATAACTGTAAAATCTTGGCTATATACGAATACAAGACGACCATTAATTGTACCTTGCCCTGTAATTACACCATCTCCCGGATGTTTCTTGTCTTCCATTCCGAAGTCAGAGCAACGATGCTCTACATACAAACCATATTCTTCAAAAGAATCTGGATCTAATAAAACTTCAATTCTTTCTCTAGCTGTTAACTTTCCTTTAGAATGTTGAACGTCAATTTTCTTTTGACCACCACCCATTCTTGCTTCTTCTCTTTTCGAAGCCAATTTTGCAATATTTGGAGAACGCATATTTTTACCTAAAAATTATAATAAATAGTTACTTCCAGAAAAACCGTAGGCAAAAACTTTACTAATTGAATTTCGCAATAATTGTTTCACCACCAATCATGGTTTGACCAATTAAGGTTTTAATTTCTACATTTTCTGGTAAATAAATGTCTGCACGACTGCCAAAACGAATTATACCATATCTGTCACCGGCTTGAACTTTTTGTCCTTCTTTAATTTCAGAAACAATACGACGAGCAACTAAACCCGCTACTTGAACAAAGATAATCTCATCGCCTTTTTCAGTTTTAACAACAACTGAATTTCTTTCATTTTCAGAACTTGCTTCGGCAACGTTAGCGCTCAGAAACTTACCAGCTTTGTAACTAACTTTTGTTACAACCCCAGAGACAGGAACACGATTGACATGCACGTTAAACACATTCAAAAAAACACTGATTTTATTGAACTTCTTTTCACCATAACCCAAATCTTGAGGAGCAACAACACCTTTATCAATGAAAGTTACTACACCATCTGCAGGGCTAATAATTGCTCCAACTTCTTGAGAAATAACTCTTTGTGGATCACGAAAGAAAAATATGCACCACAAAGTTAGAACCAAACCTATCAGACCCAGAGTGTTACTCATCAAAGCTAAAATTATTGTGGCAACAGCGAAAATAATTATGAATTTAATACCTTCTTTATGGATTGGGAAAGTAACTAGTTTCAAAGCATCTAAAAAGTTTTGCATATTTCTTATTTTTTAAAATTAATAACGAATGTTAACTATAATATGAGAAAGAGTTTTTATAAAAAAATTTGTAGTTAATGAAATTTAATTTCAACACAAGTGAAAAGACATTTAACTAAAAAAAACTTTTCACACTTTGTGTGAAACAAATTACTCTTCATTAGCTTTTTGCCAAGCTTTGTCTAGATCTTTTATAGAGATTTTTTTCTTTTCAATTGACGATTGGGCTAAAATAAAATCGATTGTTTTCTCTTCAATAATAGAGCCTTTCAACTGCTGAATTGCCCCTGGATTTTTTTGGTAATATTCTAAAACAGCTTTTTCTTGATTAGAAAAACGAGCCAGAATTTTGCTAATTTCTTTGTTAATATCCTCATTACTAGCTTCAATTTTATTTTTTTGAGCTAATTCGTTCAGAACCATACCACAGCGAATCATGCGGATTGCCATTTCACGTTTCTTTTCTTTTGCTTTTTCTTTTTCTTTTTCGTTTTTGAACTTATTTGGGTTTCTTTCTAACTCAGCTTCGACATCAGCCCAAAGATTTTTTAATTGCTCTTCAACCAAACCTTCTGGCAATTCAAAGTCGTGTTTTTTATTAACAAAATCAAAAAATTCTTTTTTGAACAAGTTGCGACTTATTGATTGATAATTATTTTCAACTTGCTTTTTTACTTCTTCTTCAAGTTTTGTTTTAGTTTCAATTCCAAAAGTATCTTTAATAAATTTATCAGTAACCTCAGGCATTTTTGCAGTTAAAACCGAGTTCACTTTTACATCAAACTCTGCAGCTTTTCCAGCAAATTCAGCGCTGTGATATTCTTTTGGAAATTTAACTTTAACTTTTACTTGCTCTCCTGATTTCTTACCAACAAGTTGGTCTTCAAAATCATCTATAAAGCTTTTACTTCCAAGCTCTAATTGATATCCCTCTGCTTTTCCACCTTCAAATTCAACTTTGTCAATTCTGCCCACGTAATCAATATTTACAGAATCACCTTTTTTAGCTTTATATGAAGCATCTTGAATGTCCCAAGAGCGATAGAATTTTAGGAGCTTAGACAAAGCTTCATCAACATCAACAGAAGTAACTTCAACTTCTCTTTTTACAACTTTTGATTTAGCTACATCAACTTCTGGAACTTCAGGATAAAGTTCCATAGAAACAGTGATTTCAAGATCTTTATTAGCTTCAAATGTTTTTACATCAACTTTTGGAGGAAGAGCTGGCTTCAGACTATTATCTTTAACAATTTTTTTCAAAGTATCGGAAATAATTTTGTCTGATTCATCAGCCATTATTGATTGACCATATTTTTGTCTGATCAAGTCTTCTGGAACTTGTCCTTTACGGAATCCATCTAATTTTATATTTTCTTTGATTTTAGATACATTATCTTTGATTTTTTCTTCAATCATTTGATAAGGAACTGTAATTTGATAATCTTTTTTTAGTTTTTTATCAAAAACATTTTTGATTTTTACTTCCATGAAAAACCTGTATTTTTAAGTTAAATTATGAAGTGGAAAAATTTCTTAGACCACCTTCAAGAAAAGCTTTTGCAATATCATTGAGCCAAGATACTCTAGGCCACAACTTGTATCTGCGCCCCATGGGTCATAGATTAAATCTTACACCAAAATTAAGCCTACTAATTGTAAACCAAATAAGCTGAAAATAGCAACTTTTTATTAAGTTATTTTTATAATTTAAAGATCTATTAAAAACCCTTTTTTTTGCTTCCAAAAAATTTGACACCTACATCAAATTTATAACAATTTTATTTAATGATCTTTTTTTGGAGAGGATTTGTTTTTCAGATATCGCAGCTTTTACTCTACTTTTTATCTGTTAGTAAAGTGGTGCGGATAGAGGGACTTGAACCCACATGCCTTGCGGCGCTAGATCCTAAGTCTAGTGCGTCTGCCAATTTCGCCATATCCGCTCATAGTGAGGAGTTATTGTTTTTTGTAAATAAAAACAAAAGAAATCATATCCAGAAAAACTCCAGATATGATTCAAAAAAACTTGTTATGCAACAACAGGGTTTACATCAATATAAGTTCTGTTATTGCGGGCACTCTTAACAAAAGTAACAACACCTGCAATTTTCGCAAAAATTGTATGATCTTTTCCAATGCCAACATTTTTGCCTGGGTGCCATTTAGTGCCTCTTTGACGCACGATAATGTTTCCAGCGTCAACAACTTGACCACCGTACTTTTTAACACCTAATCTTCTACCTGCCGAATCGCGACCGTTTCTGGAACTACCGCCGGCTTTCTTTGTAGCCATTCTTCACTCCGTGATTTGATTAAATAACCCAATTGCGTAAAATTGAAAGGTTACCATTATAAATTAATTAAAAAAACTAAGCTTTAATAGACAAGATTCTGATCTCAGTTCTGAACTGGCGATGACCTTGCTTTCTTCTTGAGTTTTGTCTTCTTCTTTTTTTGAAAATGATTACTTTTTGACCTTTATAGGTCTTTACGATTTCAGCTTCAACTTGAGCACCTTTAATCAAAGGGCTACCAAAAGTTGCTTCTGATTTTTCATTTTGAAAAAACAATACATCATTTAGGGTGATTTTTGAACCAACTTCACCTTCAATTTTTTCAACTGTAATTCTTTCATTTGGCGCAACGCGATATTGCTTGCCACCAGTTTCAATAATTGCGAACATATCAACTATAAATTAAACTTAAAAGACCTTGACCAAAAAAACCAATTGATAAAAGCTTATAAGAGCTTTATCTAAGAGCATCTAAAATATAGTATGGTCACAGGGAAGGGCCAGTAATTTACAAAGCTTAATCTTGTTGTCAAGGTTTTCTTTACTAATTAGATATCCAAGATCCACCCAAAGATTTATAAAGAGCAATTGTCTTGATACTAAGGCTTGCGGAAGATAAAATTAATTTTTCTTCAGAATTTAAAAAATCAATCTGAGATTTTAAATAATCAGAGTTAGAAATTATACCACTTTGATATTTTGCTAAGTTCAGATCCAAGACTTTTTGACTTAGTTGCAACTGACTAATCTTCAAAACTAAATTTTCGTCTTCTTTTAAAAAATCTACCATAGCTGATTCAACTTCGACTATAGCATTATTTACTTTATTTTTGTAACTTAAAAAAGCTCTTTTTTCTCGCTCTTTTGAAATTTTATAACCAGCAATTACTCCACCAAAATTCAATACAGGCATCGAAGCAGAAGCTCCTACTGAAAATACTTTGCTTGAAGACTGAAAAACATTGCCAGATTGAGTATTATTAAAACCTAAAAAATTAGTTAAAGAAATTTTAGGAAAAACTTGTGCAAAAGCATATTTCTTTAAGGCAAAAGTTGCTGCTAATTCTCTTTCAGATTGTTTAATGTCAGGACGATTTTGAAGCAAAGAAACTGGCGCATCAATTATAATATTCTTTTTAATTAAAGGAACTTCGCTAGATTTTTGTAGTATTTTCTTCATTGATCCAGCTTTACAGTTAAGTAAATTTTCCAAATTATAGCGTAAAATCTCAACTTTTGCTTCTAATGCAGAAATTTCACTTTTGTTATTTATCAAAATAATTTCAGCTTTACTAGAATCAACTTCACTAATCATTCCAGCTTTTTGCTTTTCTTGATCTAGCTTTAGTATTTCTTCGTAAATTTTATTAATTTGTTGCTTTACAAAAAGTTGATTTTGTGCTTCACGAAATTGCACATAATTTTTTGCAACTTCCGCAATTATTGAAGTTAAAATATAATTTCTTGATTCTTCAGAAGCTTCAAACAGTGCTTTAGCTGCTTCTTGAGAACTTTTATTTGCTCCGAACAAGTCAATTTCCCAACTTGAATCAAAACCAACTGAGAAAAAATTAACAATTTGATTTTTTGATCCTTCGTTAAAAAAGTTAAAATAATTATTACCTCTTTGAGCAGAACTTTTTAAGTTTGATTTTGGAAATAAGTCAGAAGTTGCTGAAGTTAAATTTGCTCTTGCCTCAATAACCTTACTTTGGGCAATTTTGTAATCATAATTATTAGCAATCGCTTTTTTGATAATCTTATTTAGGACTGGATCATCAAAATTTTTCCACCACTGGTTTTCTTTAACATCAATTTCTTTTAAACTTTTTTCATTATTCTCTAAAGAATTGGAATTTTTTGCTTCTATCCAGTTTTTAGGCATTTTAGTCTTGGGCTTTTTATAATTACCACCAACAGAAAAAATTCCACAAGAAGCTATCAAGATAAAAGATAAGAAAACTGCAGATAATCGTAATAACTTCATTTAACCTCTTGCTTTTGAGATTCTAATTCTTCGTTTTTATTAACAGCTTCAATGTAAACATCCATTTGCTGACCAACAAATATCTTGTTATTTTCATCGTTTTCAAAACTATAAATTACCTGCAAAACTCTTGAGTCAATTTTTTGATCATTTGTTCCAGAAATTGAAACTTTTGGTACCACATTTGGTTCTATTCTAATGAAAGTAAGCGGAACTTTTACTTTTGGATTGCCACGCAAATATCCAACCGCTTTATTTTGCGAAGAAATTTTGCTAATTTGAGATTCATCAATTTCAACTCGCAAATGCAACTTTGATAAGTCACCAATCAACATTAAAGGAGTTACTAGCACTCCACTCTGTGCATATTCACCGGTTCTGATATCTAATTTTAGTATTTCTCCATCAATTGGAGATTTAGTAGTTGATTTTTCTATGATAACTTCACTTAAAGCAATTTCCGCTTGAGCTTCTTTAACCTTTTGTTCAGCAATCTCATATGCAGATTTCTTCTTATTAAATTCGTCTTTGCTATAAGCTCTTTTGTCAGGGATGCTGCGATACATTTCAAACTCTGATCTTTTTTGTGCAGCATCAATTTTAGCTGATACTATTTGTGCTTTCTTCAAATGTAAATTTGCCTTTGCCTCCCTGTCATCAACGGTAAATAAACTATCGTTTTTAAAAATTTTATCTCCAACATTAACATAAATTTGTGTTACAATACCAGAAATATTGGTGCCAATTTTTATTATCTCACTTTGAGGCTCAACAACTCCAATTCCTGCAACCTCAGATTTATAACTTGTCTGTGCAACTGGATTTTTTGGCTCAGTAGTTTTTCTTTTTGGATTTTTTGTTAAACCAAATAAAGTATTTGCAAGCATTATTATTGCTATTGCTGGAATTGCTATTTTTAGAAAAAAATGCTTTTTCACTTAAAATTTATATTGAGTTAAATTGAGTTATAAAAAATATACAAAAACAAAAATTCTTCAAAATTAGTCTTTTACAGCAAAAATATATTATCTAACTATAATTGAGATAAATTTTTACTTATAATCCTATCAGTGATTACTTTGCCATCTTCCATCTCAATGATACGATCAGCAAAGTCAAAAATACGATTATCATGTGTTACAACAATAACTGCCCTATTTTCTTGCATAGCACTTTGACGCAAAGTTTCCATAACTTTTTGTCCTGTAAAAGCATCCAAGGCTGCGGTTGGTTCGTCACAAACTACCAAACTTGGTTTGTGAACTAAAGCTCGTGCAATTGCAACACGCTGCTGCTGACCACCTGAAAGTTGCGATGGCAGTTTTTCCAAGTGATTAGACATATCAATTTCACTTAAAGCTAAAGATGCTTCTTTAACTGCTTTATCAAGCGCTACCCCGTCAGCAATTAGAGGGATTGCTGAATTTTCAGCAGCACTTAAAGCTGGTAACAAATTATATTGCTGAAAAATAAAACCCAAATTTTTTCTTCTATGATCAACTTTTTTATCACCTTTAAGCTTTGTAATATTAGTATTATTTATTATAACATCTCCTTCTGATGGAGTTAGAATTCCAGTAAGAATTGAGAGTAAAGTTGTTTTACCACAACCAGAAGGCCCAACAATCATAGTCATTTCACCACTATAAATTTGTAAATTTACATTGTGTAAAACTCTTATTTTCTGCTCTCCTACAGCAAAATCTTTAGAAATATTCTTTATTTCAACACAAATATTCTTTCTCATTTATCCTCTAAAAACTATTGCTGGATCAACCACAAAAACTTTTCTAATACTAATTACACTTGCAATAATCATGATCAAAACCACTGATATTGCCGTTCCTAAAACTACTTCTGAAGGCAAAAAGAATCCTTTAAATGCACCAGAAGTTGAAACTTGTTTAAAGAAAATCGAGGTGAGTCCAATTCCAATTGCGTAACCAATTGAGCCAACTATTGCGGCTTGCACTAAAACCATTTGCATAATTTTTCTATTAGTAACACCAATTGCTTTAAGAGCTGCAAATTGCTTTAAATTCTCCACTACAAAAATATAGAAAGTTTGACCAGAAATTACTGCTCCAATTATAAAA
This sequence comes from uncultured Rhizobium sp., assembly GCA_964513555.1. Classification (GTDB taxonomy): domain Bacteria; phylum Pseudomonadota; class Alphaproteobacteria; order Rickettsiales; family UBA1997; genus UBA2645. The sequence continues at coordinate 15,313 of CAZENB010000016.1, forward strand.
CCCAGTAAAACTGTTACGCCAAAGTTAATGGCAATTCCTGTATGTGTAATGTAGTAGTTATAAGTTGCATCACTAAATTCTTTCCAAGTTAAAGCCTTTAAATTTGTTTCTTTTTCAATTCTGCGAGCCACTTCTTTTGCATCATAACCTTCAGATGCTTTTGCAATAACAAATGACATTTTGTTACGAGCTTGTCCTGTATATTTTACGGCCTCACTATAACGAGTATACATTAAAACTGGAGAAGCAAAATTTGGAGTGGAATCACAAATTCCAACCAGCACCATTCGACGGTCATTACCTTCAAATTCAATCTCAATTTTCTGTTCTTGTTTTGGCCACAAATACTCATAACCTAAATTATCGACAATAATAGCATTTGGTCTATTTATGTCTTCTATTTTGCCAAGCGACATTTTTTGTGGCGCACCAATTAATGTTGAATCATCCACACCAAGCAAAGTAACAGTTTCAAGATTACCTTCGACTTTTACCATGACTTGACTTTTTAAGAAAGGAACAGCCCATTTTACACCTTCAACTCCCCTAACTTGAGATAATGAAATATCCGGCAAAGATTCTATTCCATCTATATACTGCACTTTTTTATCCATTACCCAAATATCAGCTTCGGAAGTTTCACTTATTGTTGCAAAGGTGCGATCCATAATACCTATGAATAAAGACATCTGTTGCGACATTAACAACGTGGCGAAAGTGATACCAAATATCAAGCCAAGATATTTAGCTTTATCACCTATTAGCATCTTAATGGCAATTTTATTCATCTATTTTAAAAGTTTTTATGAGTTAATGAATTTTTTCTCAGTGAATAAATAAAAAAAACCAAGAATTTTTTAAGTTAAGAATAAGGTAAATTTACTTATATAATTTTAAAAAACTCAAAATAAATTAAGAAACATTCTAGGCATCAACACTTTTTTCAAAAATCATGCAATTATTTGAAGCTAAAAAAAGATTATATCCTCAGAAGGTTAAAGGCAAAATTAGGAAAATTAAATCTATTTTAAATTTTATATTTTTAACAATTTTTTTTCTGTCACCTTTTATACGTTTTGAGAGAGGAGATGAAGCACCAAATCAAGCAATATTAATCGATTTACCCAACAGTAAAGCATACTTCTTCACAATTGAAATTTGGCCTCAAGAAGTTTTTTACTTAACAGGAATTTTAATTATCGCCGCAATCATGCTATTTTTTATCACCTCTCTTTTTGGTAGAGTTTGGTGTGGATATGCCTGTTTCCAAACAGTATGGACTGATATTTTTATTGCTTTGGAAAGATTTTTTCAAGGTGATCGTAATGAACGCATTATACTTGATCGAAAAAATTCTTTTAGAAAAATTTACAAAAAATTACTTACTCATATAAGCTGGATTATAGTAAGCTTAGCTACTGGCTTTGGCTTTGTATGTTACTTTAATGACGCTATTCTTTTATCAAAAAATTTCTTTTATTTATATTCCAACATAACAGTATTTGGCTGGATTCTAGGAGTTGGAGCTATGACATATATAATGGCTGGCTTTGCTCGTGAACATGTATGCACTTATATGTGTCCATATTCTCGTTTTCAATCTGCAATGTTTGATGAAAATACTTTAATTATCTCTTATGATGAAAAGCGAGGGGAGCCAAGAGGAAAGCACAAACAAGGCGACTCATTCGAGAATCGTGGAGATTGTATAGATTGTAAACAATGCGTAGTTGTTTGCCCGACTGGAATCGACATCAGAAAAGGTTTGCAAATGGAATGTATTGCTTGCGGACTTTGTATTGATGCTTGTGATAATATAATGGAAAAAATAAATCGTCCTAAAGGCCTAATTCGCTATGATACAGAAAAACATCTGACTCAACCAACTCCTCAAAATAAATTCAAAGCTTTCCGATTAAGAACTTTTTATTATTCGTTAATTATAATTACAACTTGTGGTCTTTTAGCATTTAAACTATCAACAAAATCTTTGTTAGAAATTGATACCATACCTGATCGCAACCCAATTTTTGTAACTCTTTCTGATGGCTCAATTAGAAACGGCTATTCTATTAAAATCATGAATAAAACTCATGAGAACAAAACATTTTCTTTAAGCATTGAGTCTCCAAAAGAGGCTACAATTAAAATGCAATCTTATGAAGATATGAACTTAGAAAACCTTCCAGTTAATGCAGATTCTTTAAAAACTTTTAAAATTTATGTAATTGTGCCACAAAATTTCTTAGAGAAAAACAACGAAGATAGAATTTTTGTGAATATAAAAGTTAAAGATAAATCAAACTTATCAGAGAAAAAAATTCAGATGGTTTTTATAAGTGAGTAAGTTTTTATGTAACGGATAAAACTATATGCCTTTTATCCATTTGCCTTCTTGCTTTTTGAAAGCTTCAAATTTAGCAGCTATTTTTTTATATTTTTGCATCAAAACTTTCGTCTCATCAATATTTAGTTGATCATAGAAGTAAAAGATTCGTGAAAAATTTGACAAGAAATTTTCTGAGACATCTTTTATTAAAACTAAGTACTCAGCATTATTAACATTTTCTTCTTTATCCGAAATTACGATTGGTTGTCTTTTGAAATCAAAATCTTTGTCGTAAACTGTAACATGAGGAATAAATTTATTTTTGCCATAACTCCATAAAACATCATCTATTTCTTTTATTTGCGCTTGGTTTGAAACCAAAATCAAAACTTTTTTCTTTTCTTCAATTACTTTTAACATTAACGGAGCAATTGAGCGTGAAATTTGCTCATCACATTGATAAAAATTAATTTCCATTTCTATTTCAAAAACTCCTCAAATTCTTTAATAACATCTTCGTATAATTGCTTTTTAAATGAAACTATTTCACTAGTTATCTCATTTATTGAAGCCCATTTCCATTCTGAAAACTCGGGATCTTCCGTATTAATGTTAATTGATTTTTCATCAGCATTAAATTTCAATAAATACCATCTTTGCTTTTGTCCCAAATACTTACCGCCCCAGAACTTTTTCTGCAATTTATATGGCAAGTTGTAATAGTAATAACAATTACTTTTTTTAATTATTGAAACTATTTCTTGTGAAATACCAGTTTCTTCTCTTAACTCTCTAAAAACAGCAATATCTTCATCTTCTCCAGCATCTATTCCACCTTGTGGCATTTGCCAAGCATCAGAATTATTATCAATCCTTTTTCCAACGAAAATTTTCTTTTCATTATTAATTAACATAATTCCAACACCACTGCGGTAAAGATAGTCAGGATTTTGTTTTGGTTGTTTAATAACTGATTTAAACATTTTTTTGGTTAATATTTTATCTCAAAGATTTGACTTAATTTCTATTCAAAGATAACTTAATTTTAAAAGACTAAAAAAATCAAACCTTTAATTAATTAAAAGCTTTAAACCTTCAAAATAGGTCATAAAAATTTATGAAATATATTTCAACGAAACTTAGCGCACCAAAACTTTCATTTGAAGAAGTTGTAATTCAAGGATTGGCAACTGATGGTGGACTTTATGTGCCAGAATTTTTGCCAAAATTCGATTCATCACAACTTTTAAATTTAAAAAAGCTAAGCTATGAAAATTTATTTTTTGAAGTAACTAAATATTTTATCGGCAAAGAAATAAACGAAGAAACTTATAAAAAAATTATTACTAAATCCTACAAAAACTTCTCTCATCAATCAATTGCACCACTAAAACAACTAAGTTCTAATGAGTTTTTATTAGAGCTTTTCCATGGCCCAACTTTAGCTTTTAAAGATTTTGCACTTCAATTTTTAGGCAATCTTCTTGATTACTTTTTAAATAAAAATAATGAAAAAATTGTTATAATTGGAGCAACTTCTGGCGATACTGGCTCTGCAGCAATTCAGGGTTGTAAATCTTGTAAAAATGCACAAATTTTTATTCTGCACCCATATAATAAAGTTTCAGAAGTGCAAAGGAAACAAATGACTTCTGTAATTTCTGAAAACGTATTTAATATTGCTTTAGAAGGAAATTTTGATGATTGTCAATCAATGGTGAAACAAATGTTTGGTAATCAAAGTTTTTTAAATGGCAAAAGAATGGTAGCTGTAAATTCAATAAATTTTGCCCGAATTATGGCGCAAATTGTTTACTATTTTTATGCAGCTTTAAGACTAGGGGTGAGTGAAGAAAATGCCATTTCTTTTTCTGTCCCAACCGGAAACTTTGGCAATATATATGCTGGATTTTTAGCCAAAAAAATGGGTCTTAACATCAATAAATTAATTGTCGCAACCAATTCAAATGATATTTTGCATCGTTTTATGCAAAATAACAACTATAGTCGTTTAAAATTAGAAGATACAATTTCTCCAAGCATGAATATTCAGGTTTCAAGCAACTTTGAAAGATTACTTTTTGATATTCATAAAGAAAAAAAGTTAGAGAAGAAAATGCCTGAAATAATGAAAGATTTTGAAAAAACTGGTAATTTAAAAGTTGAGCCAGAAATTTTAGAACATATTAGAAAAG
>CAZENB010000016.1:19846-27117 GCA_964513555.1 uncultured Rhizobium sp.
AAGATTTCGACTCTTATAGATTTAGTGACCTCGAGACTAAAGAAAAAATAGCAGAAATTTTTGCTAAAACCGGGGAAATTCTTGACCCTCACAGCGCAATTGGAGTTGCTGCGAGCAATAAATTTATCAGTGAAAATTATTATAAAAATGAAACTGTTGTAACCATTGCAACCGCACATCCAGCTAAGTTCCCAGAAACAGTGATTGAATCTTGCAATCAAAAACCAAATTTACCTTTTTTCCTAAAAGACTTATTCGAGGCTGAAGAGAAATTTAGCGTTATTGAAAATAATCTTGATAAGGTAAAAAAGTTTATTTCTCAAAATTTATAGTTAATTGTTAAAAAATGGCTCCAACTTTTGGTTTTGCATTTCTATTAATGGTATTTTCAGTAGGTATATTCCTGCCCTGCTTTAACTTTTTTCAATTAAGAAGAAAGTCACCAAATAGAATTAAAGAATTAAAGAATATTTCAGTTGCTCTATCTTCTGTTTTATTGATTTGCGCTCTTTTATCGCAATTCTCTTTAATCTATTCTTTTGTAATTTCTGACTATTCAGTATCAAATGTTTATCAGAACTCTCATGAACTAAAGCCACTAATTTATAAAATTTCAGGATCTTGGGGAAATCATGAAGGTTCAATGCTTTTGCTAATTACAATTTTAGCACTCTATACTTTTGCTTTTGCAATTTTAAGTAAAATAGATGACAAGGAAAAAACGATTATAATTTCTTCTCAAGCTCTTATAATTTCGTCTTTTGCGGCTTTTACTGCTTTTTCTTCTAATCCTTTTGCACGTATTTTTCCAGAACCGAAAACTGGTCTTGGATTAAACCCAATTTTACAAGATATTGGTCTTGCTCTTCACCCACCAATGCTTTACACTGGATATATTGGATTTTCTTTGGTATTTTCTTTTGTTATCGCCGGATTAATCACAACAAAAATTGATAAAAATTTTGCTGCCAGAATGAAAAACTGGCTAACATTTTCCTATGCATTCTTAACTTTAGGAATTGGTCTTGGCTCTTGGTGGGCTTATAGAGAACTTGGTTGGGGCGGATATTGGTTTTGGGATCCAGTTGAGAATATCTCTTTAATGCCATGGATTGCTGCAACCGCATTAATACATTGTTTAAAAACTTTAGAAAAAAAAGAAAATTTCAAAATTTGGACGTCTTTTTTGGCTATTTTAAGCTTTATCTTATGTCTACTTGGAATTTTCTTAGTACGCTCTGGAATTTTAACTTCCGTTCATTCTTTTGCAATTGATGCTCAACGTGGATTCTTTGTAATTGCTTTAATAGCTTTGATTGGCGGTTTAGGAATGTTAATATTTTGCAATCAATTCCCAAAATTAAAGAATGAAGAATTAAAATTTGCCGCTACTTCTAAAATTGGTTCTATTTTGCTCAATAACTACTTTTTGATTTTATCTCTTTTTATAGTTGTTTTAGGAACTCTCTACCCACTTTTTTCACAGAGTATTTTTAATCAATTTATTTCAATTGGACCAAGCTATTACAACGAACTATTTAGCATTTTGATAATTCCATTTTTATTATTTTTAGCAATTTCTTACAATCTTAATTATCAGCAACAAACCAAGTTAAGAAAAATTAGCAACAAACTTAATTTATCAATTTGCGTCGTTTCCATTCTAATAACTTGCACAACATTTTATTATGAAAAATCAACTAATATAATCCAATTAATTATCTTATTTTCAGCAATCTTAGTCGCCCTCATCAGTGTGGTTTTTTTAACAAAAATTATTATTCAGAAAAAAAATATTAAATTTTTAAATAAAGTTTCTGCAGCTGATTTTTTAAACAATATTCCGATGACAGCATCTCATTTTGGTTTTGCTTTAGTAATTATAGGCATTGTTCTAACTTCATCTTTTGGCCTGACAAAAGAAGTAAATATCAAAGAAAATGAAACTGTTAAGATTGAAAATTACGAAATTAAATTTGAAGCAATTGGTTACTTAAAAGGTTCAAATTTTATTGCTCGTGAAGGAATTTTTGAAGTGAAGAAAAATAATAAATTTTCTGCTAAATTAAAACCACAATTACGCTATTATCCAATTTCTGATCAAACCACCAACGAAGCTGCAATTAAAAATGGATTCTTTGGCGATCTTTATTTGGCAATGGGACAAAAAGATGAAAATAACTTTTATGCATTAAGAATTTATAGCAAACCTTTTATTTACCTAGTTTGGCTGGGCTGCGCGATGATTTTTTCAGGTGTTATTTTTAGAATTTTAATTTCAAAAGTTACAAGATCTTAAAAAAAATTTTACTGTTTTTGACAGCACAACTTAGCCTGCAGTATTTACATTACCACAAGCCATGTCTTACAAAGAGTAAACCATCCAAATTTAATTTCTTTCAATATCATTTTGTTGTTGCACAACTGCTTGAGCCTGAGCTCCTTGCACATTATTAGCTGGGAACAAATTACCCCAAGAATTGATAACTCTTTGAGAAAAATATCTAATTCCAACATTAACTACAAATCTGGCTGTATTTGAAAAATTCTCAAGTGCAACAACTGCCGATATGCCAGCCATAGTCGCCCCTATTATTGATAAAGCTTCTTCAGCAACACCGATAGATTCATCATTATTTTGATTAAGATTAACTAAATATTCACCCAAAGCTATTGCTCCTAATTGGAACATTCTTCTTCCCAAAGGGTTGTTTCCAGACAAGACTTCTCTTACTTCATCAGTAAAAACTGTTCCTGAACCTATCAAACCTGCAAATATAAGAGCATTAGTGAATGCAACAATAAACTCGTCTAAGCCATTATGATGTACTTGATAATCAACAGGAGCTCCCTCTTGAACTCCCCATGCAATTGAGGTGCCGATTGCTAGCGCATCGGCAGCCGCCCTTCTAGGGTTTTCCCTAGCATAATTAACTATATTTAAAGCAGGAGCAAGGAAATTTTGAACTTGAGGAGATTTTAAACAAGCAATAAATTCTGTAGGCAGTTGGATTAGATACATATTCCACACCTTCATCAATACAGTTCTGAACCTGATTAAGCTGTTCTGCAGTAAGATTGGTTCCCGATCTTTGTTGCCATTCATTATCACTCAACAATTCCTTTAAAGACTTAGCAAACAGATAAATTCTGTCCTCTAAATCAAGAGCTATAATATCACGTCTCTCTGGTCGGGCACTTCCCAAAATATGAGCTATATTACCGTTAATTATATGCGTTTCTAATACGTTATAATCTGCTCTAGTTGGCAAAATATTATTAGCAAAAACACTATCATCACCCTTAAAAATAAAATTAACCAAGCCTATTAACTGCTCCACAGACTTATCATCAAAGCAATAAAGATTTTCAATAACATTTTTGCTACTACGCACAATGTTGTCAATTCTATAATCTGGATTTGCATTCTCTCCTGCACGAACAGCAGTCTGAGTTAATTTGTTGGTAATGCGTTCAAGTCTTGCAGGATCCATAGCAGCGATTCCATTATTTTTCCTAACTCCATCTCAACTTCCACAGCAGAAGTTGACATTTCAGAAGTATTTATATCAGACGATTCTGCTTCTGACAATGCGTTTAATTGATTATATTGATTTCTTGTCATTTGTTATGAAAATAAAATTATTTTAACTAGATCAACTATTGATACTCAGTCTTTTAAAGATGTTAAGTCAAAAAATTTGTAGCTTTTATAAATTATTTCAACTTTTAATTTAATCAAACCATGACCATAAAAAACGTAAATTGTGAAACTTTAAAAAAATGGCTTAGCTTGGAAGAAGCTGTTTTAATTGATGTAAGAGAAGCAGCAGAAAATGAAGCACAAAAAATCGAAGGTTCACACCTTGTCCCACTTGCTCAAGTTACAAGAAAATCCTTACCAAATTTAGAGAACAAAAAACTTGTAATTCATTGCCATTCAGGAAAAAGAAGCCAAGCGGCTTGCAACAAGCTTTTATCTGAAGACCCAAATTTAGAAATTTATAATCTTGAGGGCGGAATTTTGTCTTGGATAAATAGCGGCAATAAAATTTTATCCTCAAAGAAATTCTTTTTACCAATTGACCGCCAAACTCAGCTAACAATTGGAATTGCAGTTTTAAGTGGATCACTTTTAGGCTATTTTGTTTCGCCAAAATTTTTCATTTTATCTGGATTTTTTGGCGCAGGACTTTGTTTTGCAGGAATTACTGGTTGGTGTGGATTGGCAATTCTATTAAGCAAAATGCCTTGGAATAAAGGCAACAAAAAAATCAATATATGTTCAATTAGTAAAAGTTAAGGAATATGCCTTTTTGACAAGCAATTGTTATTCTGAGCGAAGCGAAAGATCTCATGAGTTTAGACTCTAAGATCCTTCGCTTCGCTCAGGATGACATATTGTTATTAAGGCATAATTACCAAAGTTACTTTAAAAACTAAAAAATTTTAGCAATAACTTAATTTTAATTGAGAATTTTTCCGCCGATAAACTAACTTTAAAAATATCAAAATTATTTTTTCTCAATTCTTGTAAAATCAATAAAATAAGATCTTTTTTTAATATTATATTCTTCGCTTTTTTTGGAAGTTTGTTTGCCATTATCTCAACTTCTTGAGATAAAATTTCAATCTCTTGCACAAAATATTTTACAATAACTAATAAATTTGCGTCGTAATTTTTATCAGAGTTATTTTTTTGCCAAAATTTTGTTCCAATTTTTAATTCCGCAAAAAAATTTGGATAAAAAAAACGCACAATTTTTTCATCTTCTTTCTTAATTTTTTTAAGCAAGTCAAAGTAAAAGGAAATTAAAGCTAAATTTTGTGCTAATTTTGTATCATTAATTTGCAGAAAATTAAGTGCAATTTCAAAAAAAACCCCATAAGTTTTGGCAACGTATTTATACAATTCTTCTTTGCTTAAAAAATTTTTATCTTCAGCAAAATCAAGCTCAAAACCATCAAAGGCAAGATCTAATTTTGTAAAATCAATTTCGTTTTTAAAAGAAGTAATTGCTCTTAGTAAGTGATGATCTTTGGTTTTATTATGCAAAAAATCTTCCAGATTTTCTCTCCACCATGCAATTCTAATCATTCCAATCATATCTTCTGTTGCAATATCAACAACTTTTTTTAATTCTTCCTGCAATAAAAAAATTGCCATAATTTTTTTGAAATCTTCTCGTAAAGCAAAAGTTGCACATAAATATGCACTATAATTCAGCAATTTTAAATCTTTTACTATGTTCTCTAAATCTCTATCTTGCACAATTTTAAATTGATTAAAAATAATAAAAAAATATCCTCTGATAAAATAGTTATAAAAAAGCAACTTTACTAAGAATTATGAAAAAAGCATCGTTATTTTTCTTTATTTTTTTCTTAAGCTTTATCAAAAACTCATACGCTCAAATTAATCTCTCTGACGTTTGGATTGGCGAACCTGATTCTGGTTTCAGAAATGTTGAATTAGTAAAAGCAAAGAAATACATGGTTTCTTCAGCAAGCCAAGCTTCAAGCGAAGCTGGTGTCAAAATACTAGAAAAAGGTGGTAACGCAATTGATGCTGCAATTGCAACTTCTTTGGTTTTAAACGTTGTTGAACCTCACTCTTCTGGAATTGGTGGTGGTGGATTTTTACTTTACTTTGATAAGAAAAGTGGAAAAAGCATTTATTTTAATGGTAGAGAAACAGCTCCCGCTAAAGCGAAAAGCGATATGTTTTTAAATAAAGATGGTAAAGCAAAAGAATTTTCTGAAGCAGTCAAAGGTGGTCTTTCAGTTGGCACACCTGGACTTTTGAAAAACATGTTTGAGGCTCACAAAAAATATGGCAAACTACCATGGAAAGATTTATTTCAACCAGCAATCAAAATTGCCCGCAATGGTTTTATTGTAAGTGAAAGATTTCACAACTTATCTGTTCAAATTTCTTATTTAAAAGATTTTCAAGAAACTTCTAAAATTTATCTAAAAAATGGTAAACCTTACGAGGTTGGCGAAACATTCAAAAACCCAGAATTGGCATCAACACTAACGGAAATTGCCAATAATGGCATTAAATCTTTTTACAGCGGAAAAATAGCGCAAGATATTGTCAACACTGTTCAAAATTCTCCTATAAATCCCGGATACTTATCTCTTTATGATTTAAAAAATTATAAAATAAAAACAGGAGAATTGTTGTGCAAAACCTATCGCAAAGATTACAATATATGCACTATGCCACTTCCATCTGGAGGCATAACCTTGTTACAAATAATGGGAATTTTAGAAAATTTTGATCTTTCTAAAATGACTCCAAACTCATTAGAAACTGTTCATTTAATTTCTGAAGCCACAAGATTAGCTTATGCTGATCGTAACGAATATATTGCTGATAGTACCTCAATACCTTTGGAAAAATTATTAAACCAAGAATACTTAAAAGAACGCGCCTCTTTGATTAATACAAATCAAGCAATATCAGATGTAAAAGCGGGTAATTTTACTAAAAATAACAAAATTATTAATAACAATAAAATTGAACCTCCTTCAACAACTCACTTATCAATTATTGATGCAGAAGGAAATGCCGTTGCCATGACTAATTCAATTGAGTATTTCTTTGGCTCAGCGCTTTCTGTTGATGGATTTTTATTAAATAACCAACTAACAGATTTTTCTTTAGAACCAGTTAAAAATGGTAAGAAAGTTGCTAATCGCGTTGAACCAAATAAACAACCAAGAAGTTCAATGGCGCCAACTTTTGTTTTTGATAAAAATAATAACTTAGTAATGGTTCTTGGATCTCCTGGAGGTCCAAGAATTATTCAATTCTTAGCCAAAACAATAATCAATCATCTAGATTTTAAACTTGACACCCAAAGTGCAATTGCGCTACCCTCATTCGTGGTTTTAAATGATGTTATTGAGTTGGAAAAAAACCGCAATATTACAAAATTAAAATCAGATTTAGAAAAAATGGGTCACAAAACAAAAGAAATTGAAATTGTGAGTGGTATCAATGCAATTTCAATCTCTAATGAAATTATAGAGGGTGGTGCTGATCCAAGAAGAGAAGGAGTTGCAATTGGGTTTTAAGCGTTAAGAAAATGTGCTTAACGCACATTTTTAGCTTAAAACGGGTTTTATGAGCGCAAGCGAATAAAAAACCCTGGCGTGAGTTGTCTTTGAGCAAAGCGAAAAAAGCAACGAAACGTTACAAATTCTGAGCTTAAAACGGGTTTTATGAGCGCAAGCGAATAAAAAACCCTGGCGTGAGTTGT
>CAZENB010000016.1:27217-30761 GCA_964513555.1 uncultured Rhizobium sp.
GAGCAAAGCGAAAAAAGCAACGAAACGTTACAAATTCTGAGCTTAAAACGGGTTTATGGCTTATAAAGCAAAATTCAAGTAATAAGTTATACAGAAAAAATTAATAAAAAAAATATCAAAATGAAATTCAAAATATACAAACCAGCTAAATCAGCAATGCAGTCTGGCAAAAAAAACAAGAAATGGATTTTAGCACCAGTTGAAGAAAATAATACTAGAAGTATTAACCCTCTTATGGGCTGGACTTCATCCAACAATACTCAAACACAAATAAAAATCTCATTTTCTTCAAAAGAAGAAGCAATCAATTATGCAAAAAACAAAGGTTTTGACTATAAAGTTGAAGAAGAAACAGCTTCTCAAGTTAAGCCAAAATCTTACGCTCAAAACTTCACTAGTTAATAAATGTCTAAAATTATCGCGCTTTTATCGCAAAGAATTAACACAAAAAAAGATCTAGTTGAAAATTGGTTTAATCAAAAATTTCAAGAAACCCCTGCTCTTTTTTACAATTCAACTGATTTACGCCACAATGGTATAAAAATATCTCCAATAGATACGAATTGTTTTCCGGCCGGTTTTAATAACTTATCCACAGAATCACTGAAAGAAGCTTCAAAAGTTTCTCTGGAATTTTTTAATCAAAACTCTCCTCAAGCAAAAAAAATTTTGATTATTCCAGAAAATCACACTCGCAATCTACGCTATTTGGAAAATATCTTTTCTCTTCACCAAATTCTCTCAACTCATAAAGAAGTAAAAGTGGGAACTTTAATAAATGATATTACTCAAGAGACAGATTTTGAAACTGAGAGAAAAAATATAATTACTTTAAATCCCATAAAAAAACAGAAAGATAAAATAGTTACTCAAGATGGATTTGAAGCAGATCTAATTATTTTAAACAATGATCTAACTGATGGTATACCTGAAATTCTAAAAAATATCACAACGCCAATTATTCCTTCAACTTTAATGGGATGGCACATCAGAAAAAAATCTACACATTTTGATATTTATAATCGATTAGCTCAAGAATTAGCGCAAATTTTAGAAATTGATCCGTGGCTTATTTCATCAATTCATCGCTCTTGTAACGAAGTCAATTTCAAAGACCAAATTGGTTTTGACTGTTTAGCAGGATATGTTGATCAAATCATTAATCAGCTAAAAGAAAAATACAAAGAACATAATATTGAAGGAAATCCTTACTGCTATATAAAAGCAGATAATGGAACTTATGGAATGGCAGTGTGGCCAGTTTTTTCTGGCCAAGAAGTTATCGAAATCAATAAGAAGGAACGAAATAAAATGAATATGCTGAAAGGATCAGTTCAGAATACTCAAGTAATGATTCAAGAAGGAATTCCAACTCGAGACAAAATTGACAATAAAATTGCAGAACCAATGATCTACTTAATTAACGGTAAAGTAGTTGGAAATCTTTTTCGTGTAAATGAAGGTCGTGATGAAAGAATAAGTTTAAATGCTGCTGGCGCAACATTTTGCGATCTTAGTGAATTAAAAGAAAAACAAATAAATATCTCATCAGATAAAAATCAGATAATCACTGTTTATTCTTTGATATCAAAACTTGCCGCTCTTGCAGCTGCAGTTGAAAACAGCAATGTATCTACAAATGAATAGAATTAAATCTTTGCGTCCTTTAATTGGAATTGTCCCCGACTTTAAAGAAGGTTGTCCAAGCTCTTATTCCGTGAAAAACTTTTATGCTTTACGCGCAAATTACGTAGAAATGATTAATAAAGCTGGTGGAGCTGCTTTGATATTAACTTATGACTATGATTTAATTGATTCTTACATAGAAGCATTAGATGGAATAGTAATTGTTGGTGGATATTTTGATATTCATCCTAAATATTATGGAGAAAAAGAAATTCATCCAACAATGAAACTAAATGACGCTCGAAATGATTTTGAGATTGCTTTAGGATCTAAAGTTGTAAATACTGAAATTCCCTATCTTGGAATATGTAATGGCATGCAACTACTAAATGTTTTACATGGCGGAAAAGTAATTCAACATATTCTTGATGAAGAAAAATTTATAGATCACGAACAAAGCCATTTTGAAGGATTCAAAGACTATTGCACAACTTATCATGATGTTGAGATTATTGAAGAATCTAAATTATTTTCGATAATTGGAGCAAAAAAAATAAAAACTAACTCTTCACATCATCAAGCAACAAGAAGTCCAGGTGAAGGTCTAAAAATTTCTGGATATGCATCTGATGGTATTATAGAAGCACTTGAAAAAGTTGATCATCCTTTTTGCGTTGGAGTGCAATGGCATCCTGAATTTGATACTTCTGGAGCTGATCGCAGAATTTTTGAGCATTTTGTTGAAGCAGCCAAAAAATATAAAATGAAAAAGTAGAATTATTTTTACTTATAATATTTATGGTAAGAAATTTTTTCATAAATTTATTATCTTTTCTAATTAAGCTATATTGAATAAAACAACAAAAAATATGACAAATGAAAAAGGCAAAAGAATAGCCAAAGTAATAGCTGCTTCTGGTTATTGCTCACGTCGTGAAGCAGAGGCTTTGATTTTAGAAAGACGAGTAAAAGTAAATGGAGTTACAATTGAGAATCCAGCAACTTTTATCACTGATCACTCAATAAAAATTGACGACAAACTAATAAATAATAACAAACAAGAAACTCGTTTATGGATTCTTCACAAACCTGAAGGAGTTTTAACAACAAGTAAAGATCCAAATAATCGTAAGACAGTATTTGATATTTTGCCAAAAAATATGCCAAGAGTAATCACAATTGGTCGATTAGATTACAACACAGAAGGATTATTACTTCTTACAACGCGTGGCGATTTAGCTCGTCAATTAGAATTGCCCAAAAATAAAATTCCGCGTCAATATAGAGCAAGAGTCTTTGGAAAATTAAATCATGAAAGATTAAAGAAACTCATTAAAGGAATCACCATTGATGGTATTCGTTATGGTTCAATCAAAGTTATTGTCGATGTTGAAAAAGAATCCAATTCTTGGCTAACAATTTCTTTAGAGGAAGGCAAAAACCGCGAAATCAGAAAAGTAATGGAAGAACTTGGTTTAAAAGTTAATCGTCTAATTCGAACAAACTTCGGACCATTTTCTTTGGGAACTCTAAAAGTTGGAGAAATTCATGAAATTCCTAGATCTACTGTAAAAAAGCATTTTAGTGAAATTTTCTAACCTAAAATCACAAAACATAATTGATAAAATATTTATAATTGACACTATCAAAACCTAAAAATCATCTCGGTTTCTTGGTTTTAGTTATATCGGTTATTGTTTTTTTAAGGTCAAATTTTTCATCGCAACCGGCAATTATTAACCCAACATAGATTTCTATAGTAATAACAAAATTGAGTTAAAATAAACATTTTAACTCAATAAACTAAGCTATAAAATATTCTGGTCTTAATATTTGCAATAGCAATATGCAAGGAATGCCACTTTAGATAACAATACCTTTATTTGATATTGCATTATCTTGTGTAATTGCATTTGCT
>CAZENB010000017.1:0-1676 GCA_964513555.1 uncultured Rhizobium sp.
TTCTTACTATGCCAACAAACCAGACATAAAAATTATTGCTCCTTGGAGAGAATGGGATTTAAATTCTCGTACAAAATTGATTGATTACGCCGAAAAGAATCAAATTCCGGTTGCTAAAGATAAACGCGGCGAAGCTCCATACTCAGTTGATGCGAATTTGCTTCACACTTCAAGTGAAGGAAAAGTTTTAGAAGATCCATCTAAAGCTGCTCCAGAATATGTTTATCAGCGTACAGTAAGTCCTGAAGAAGCACCAAATACACCAACAATTATTGAAATTGAGTTCAAAAAAGGTGATCCAGTTTCAATTGATGGTCAAAAAATGAAGCCTCATGAAATTTTAACTAAACTAAATGAGCTTGGTGGTAAAAATGGAATTGGCCGTTTAGACCTTGTTGAAAATCGTTTTGTTGGTATGAAATCGCGTGGCGTTTATGAAACTCCGGGTGGAACAATTTTGCTTGCTGCACATCGCGCCATGGAATCAATCACATTAGATCGTGAAGCAGCTCATTTGAAAGATGAATTGATGCCACGATATGCTAGTTTAATTTACAATGGTTTTTGGTTTTCACCAGAGCGTGAAATGTTACAAGCTTTGATTGACAAGTCTCAAGAAAATGTTGAAGGATCAGTTACTTTAAAGTTATATAAAGGAAGTGCATCTGTTGTTTCCAGAAAATCATCAAAAAGTTTGTATTCTGAAGCGCATGTAACTTTTGAAGAAGATTCAGTTTACGATCAAAAAGATGCTGCTGGATTCATTAAGCTTAATGCTTTGAGACTCATAATTGGTGGACGATTGAAGTAGAAATGGTTTGTTCAATAATTTTAAATGAAAGTGTGAACGCGGTTAGAAGCCAAGTTCACCTAAATTGTTGTACTACTTATTAAAAAGTTCAGAGTGTGATCCAATTCTGTGTAAAACCAGTTCCTTTTCATCTTGATTAATTTCATAGATCAATAGTAAATCTGGTTCAATATGACATTCTCTCTTGTATTTGAAGTTTCCAATCAATTGATGATCTTTATATTTCATATCTAATTTTTCTTCTAGTGATAGGGTTTTAATTATTGATCCAAGTTTCTCTAATTTTTTTTGTTGTTTTAGAATTTTCTTAAAATCTTTTTTAAAACTATTGGTGTAGACTACTGCAAGCATAAGTTATTTTATTATCTCATTCCAAAAGTCATCAAAATTATCATTTTTTTTCAATCCAACTTTGTTTTCATAATCTTGAAAAGATTTTAGTGTTTCTTCATTTGGTTCAAGACCAATTGTTCTGTCTAAAATAAATTCTTTGATATTTAAATTGCTCAAAGTTGCTAGAATTTTTATATTTCTTTTTTGATCTTCTGAAACTTCAATTGTTATTCTTTGTGTCTTCATAAACCTCATTTACTCAATTTTTAGCGATTATCCCAAACTAACCTTATTAATTAATATTAGTTTGGAAGACTTCTCCAATTTTTTGATGTCAAACTTCAAAGTTGACAATGTCTTGTATATTGTCAATATTACTAAAGTTGTCAATTAATTTATACTTTTTTATAAAAAACCATGAAAAAAATTAAAGTCGCAATTCTAATTTTGTTTGTGGTAGTAATATGCAAGCTCTTATTAAAGCTTGTGAAGAAGAAGATTTTCCTGCTGAGGTTGTATTAGTTTTATCAAA
>CAZENB010000017.1:1776-4154 GCA_964513555.1 uncultured Rhizobium sp.
ACAGGCTCGTGAAAATTTTGATAAAAAAGTTAGCGAAGAAATTGAGAAATCAGAACTTAAGTTATAAAAATAATATTTAATTATGATAATCTTAACTTTTGATCTATCTCTAAATCCTTTTTTACATATTTCATAGCTTAATTTATTGAGTTAAAATGTTTATTTGGACTCAATTTTGAAACACCATAGAAATATATGATTGATCACAATACCAAGGTTTTTAAAGAAACAGCATTACTGTTGAAGTTCATTACTATTACATTTTGATGAAATTTCCTTTATCATTTCGTATTTCATCATTTTTCCAACAAATCCTCTAACTAAATCTCTAGTTCCGATAATTTCTGAAGCAAAAGTAAGATTCATTTTTTTACCTGATTCTAAATATTCAGACTTAATTTTTAAAATCTCATCAATTTCTTTGTCAGTGATTTCTAAGACATCCCTTGTTCCCTTATATTCAGCTGGAAAACCTATACAAAATCCAAAGACTTGACTTTTATCGTTTTTGATTTCTTTTGTTACAACGTCAATACCTCTTTCTGCTAGTTTTTTGTGAACTTCAGCAAATATATCTGTAATTTTTTTTGTATTTTCAGGGTCTTTTATTGAATAGTTTTTTGAATTTATTGTTGTTTTTTCTACAAAATCTATAATTTTTTTTGTATTTTCAGGGCCTTTTATTGAATAGTCTGTTAAATCTGTTGTTGTTTTTTCTAATGTTAGTAATCCTTTAGAAGATAATTCACTTATAAGTTTTTTTGCTTCTTGCTGAATAGATTCCAAAGTTTTTGATTCAGAAAAATTTTTGGAAGTTGCAGAAACATCGCTTAAACTAGTACTTTTTTCTGTTTGTTTTATTTCTTTATGTTCTTTTTCTAAATTTTCAATTTCATGTGTTAAATTTGCTATTTTTGAATCTAGTGTTTTATCTTCTTTTTCATCTTGCTTGATATATTTTTGATTTATTAGCGATTTAAGTTCTTGTTTTTTTAGATCTATAGGATTTTGCATTATAAATTTCTATGATAGCAATTTAATAAAAAAAATTGAGTTTACTCTATAGAACAATATAATCAAAATTACTAGCACAAAATATTGGTTAAATTTGAAAATAGTTAGAGAATTATGAGAAAAGTGAAAGTTGCAATTTTGATTTCAGGGCGTGGAAGCAACATGAAAGCTCTTGTTAAAGCTTGTGAAGAAGAAGATTTTCCTGCTGAGGTTGTATTAGTTTTATCAAATAAAATTGATGCTGAAGGATTAAAATTTGCTGAAAGTAAAGGAATTAAAACCGCTTTTTTAAATCACAAAGATTTTTCTAATACAGAAATTTCCAAGGAACAGGCTCGTGAAAATTTTGATAAAAAAGTTAGCGAAGAAATTGAGAAATCAGAAGCTGAGTTTATTTGTTTGGCGGGTTTTATGCGTCTTTTATCGCCATGGTTTGTGCAAAAATGGTTTGATAAATTAATTAATATTCATCCATCTCTTTTACCCGAATTTAAAGGTGCTGATGCAGTTGGAGATGCAATCAAGGCTGGAGCCAAAATTTCTGGTTGCACTGTTCATTTTGTGCGTGAAGAAATGGATTCCGGTCCCATAATTTTGCAAGAAAAAGTGGAAGTTTTACCAAGTGACACTAAAGAAATTTTGGCAGCTCGTATTCTTAAAAGTGAACATAAAATTTACCCTCAAGCTTTAAGAATTATTTGTGAAAAATTAAGGTAATTTCTAACGTCTTATTTTGCTTGTAGTAGAATGTTTATATCAAACTAAACAGGCTTTAGATAATTAAATTTATGCAATTATACCATAACAATATGTGTTATAATGAGTTAAGCGAAGGATTTTAAGCGATAAGCTCCGAAATTTGATTCCTAAAATTCTTTAGGATTAAAATATTTGTAAAGATGGTATAGTGCCTAAATTTATTATTTTGTTGGCATTTTCGCTAGAATTTAAGCAAATTCGCACAATTATTCTTTGATAGTTTAAAATTTAGAAAAACTTATTTAAATTTTGAAATCATAACTTAAGTTAAGTTACAAAAATAATTAAAAAAAATAATAGTTTTAATATGACAATCCTTCCTTTAGTTCTATCTCCAGATCCTTTGCTGAAAATAATTTCAAAGTCTGTTGAAAAAGTTGATGATGAATTGCGAAAATTAATGGATAATATGGTTAAAACTATGTATGCAGAAGGCGGAATTGGTTTAGCTGCAGTTCAGGTTGGTGTTTTAAAAAGAGTTTTAGTTATTGATATTGACTATGAAGAAGATGATCATGACCATGATCATGGTTCTTGCGGTGGTGTTCATGTTAAAAACACAAATCCGTTTTATTTTGTAAATCCTGAAATAGTTGAAAAATCTA
>CAZENB010000017.1:4164-5175 GCA_964513555.1 uncultured Rhizobium sp.
TTTTAGCTACAGGTTCCTCTACCATTGTCGCCTCTAAAAAATTTAAAGATAGCTTGAGCGGCCGAAAGCGAAATATTCATTTTCTTCCAGTTCTTATTCAAGAATTATCAAGCTTTAATGAAGGGTGTTTGTCTTTTCCGGGCGCAAGAGCTGAGGTGAAAAGACCTTCAGAAGTAAGAGTAAAATTTCTTGATTATTATGGAAAAGAGCAATCAATGAATTTAGATGGAATTATGGCAACTTGTATACAACATGAAATTGATCATTTGAATGGTGTTACTTTTGTTGATCATATATCTAAACTAAAAAGAGAAATGATTCTTAAAAAAATGAAAAAAAATAAGTAAGGTCAAAAATGCCTCAATACAGCTACACAGCAATAAACGATAAAGGTAAGAAATCTAGCGGAAAAATGATCGCTGAAAACCAAGGTGAATTAATGGCCATTTTAAAGAGAATGGGTGAAGATCTTGTGGATTGTAAAGTTGTTGAAACAAAAAAAAGTTCCATTTCTTTTTTAGGTAGAATAAAACAAAAAGATTTGGTTACCACATTCGTACATTTAGAGCAGCTTGATCGTGCTGGAATTTCAATTATTGACTCAATTCATGATCTTAAAGAAAACTCTGATTCCCCAAAAGTTAAAAGCTTGATGGGTGAAATTTATGATTTAATTAAAAATGGCAGTTTACTTTCAGAAAGTTTGGCAAAATATCCTGATATTTTTAATGCGGTTTACGTTGGTTTGATTTTAACTGGTGAAAAAACTGGTAATTTTACAGAAAGTTTTACAAATATTGTTGAAGACTTGAAGTGGAATATGGATATGAAAAGAAAGACTAGAAAAGCTACTATTGGTCCTACTTTTGGTATTTTACTAATGTTTGTTGTAATAGCAATTATGACTTCTGTTGTTGTTCCAAAGGTAACAGCTTTTTTATTGGCTCAAGATATAAATTTACCAGCAATTACTCTTTCTTTGATAGCATTTTCTAATTTTGTCAAAAGCTA
>CAZENB010000017.1:5185-29388 GCA_964513555.1 uncultured Rhizobium sp.
ATTTTGTTTGTTCCTGTTACTTGGACAACTTTGAAATTATTAGCACAGGTTGAAGAAATTGCAGTCAAAATTGATCACTTTAAGTTAAAAGTTCCAATCATGGGTCCAATTTTAAACAAAATTGATACAGCTAAATTCTGTCAGTTCTTTTCAATGACATTTAGAAGTGGTCTAGGTGTTATAGAATGTTTAGATGCAGCTGCCGGAGTTGTAAAAAATAAAGCAATTAAAAAAAGTATAAGAATTGTCAAACAGCAGGTTTCTGATGGTCAGTCTTTAACTAAATCTATTGCCGCTACTGGTTATTTTCCAAGTTTGGTGATAAGAATGTTTAAAATTGGTGAAGAAACTGGTAATATGGAAAGTGCTTTAAAAAACATCAAATTCTTCTATGATCGTGAAATTAATGACTCAATTGATAGACTTGTTGGTATGATACAACCAACATTGACTATGGTAATGGGTGGTATGATTGCATGGATTACAATTGCAGTATTTGGTCCTGTTTACGAAACATTCTCAAAATTAGGTTAGTAATTTTAAAACTACTTCTTAATGCTTTTAAAAGAAAAAATTTACTTAATTGCTGGAAGCGGAACTGATGTTGGTAAAACATTTTTTCTTGAAAATCTTTGTGTTAAATTAAAAAAAAATAATCATTTAGTTTCAGCAATAAAGCCTATTATAAGTGGTTTTACAATTGATGATTTAAACAGTGATTCTGCAAAAATTTTGAAATCACTAAACTTAGAAATTTCTGTAAATAACCTTAACTCAATAAGTCCTTGGCAATTTAAAAATCCTTTGTCCCCCAATATTGCTGCTGAACTTGAAGGTAAAAAGATAGACTTCTTAGAAGTTATTGATTTTTGTAAAAAAGAAATTGAAAAATCAATAAAGTTGGATCGCTTTTTATTTATTGAAACAGCTGGTGGAATTATGACTCCTGTAAATGATGAAAAAACTTTTCTTGATTTAGCTGAAGAACTTAAAATTCCTGTTTTATTCGTTAGTAAAAACTATTTGGGAACTATAAATCACACTCTTTGTGCAATTGAAGCAATGAAAACCAGAAATATTTTTCCTGAAATAATTTTATTTAATAAATTTGGTGATGAAAATAATGCAACCAAAGTTTTTGATACGATAAGAAAAATTAGTAAAACAAATGTAATTTTTCTTGATGTTTTTCTTGATTAAAAACCAATCAAGAATAATTTACATAAAAAACTGAAATTAATTTTTAATTTTATAATCACAAGAAATGAGCAACATCATAAACTTCGACGATCCTAAAAAAAATAACTCAGACGCAACACCAGTTAATGAAATATTGTTGCAAGAAGAAACCAATGTTAGTGAATGGTCAAGAAAAGCTGAAGTTTTATGTGAAGCTCTGCCTTACATGCGTAAATTTGCTGGTGAAACTTTTGTAATAAAGTTCGGTGGTAGTGCCATGGGTGGTGATAAAAATTTGAAGAATTTTGCTAAAAATGTTGTATTATTGAAGCAAGTTGGAATTAATCCAATTATTGTTCATGGTGGTGGTCCACAAATTGGTCAGATGTTAAATAAGCTTGATATTAAATCTTCTTTTGTTGATGGTCTAAGAATTACTGATTCTGATACCGTTGATGTAGTTGAAATGGTTTTAGCTGGTTCGATTAATAAAATGATTGTTAAAGAAATTAATTCTGCTGGTGGTAAAGCTATTGGAATTTGTGGTAAAGATGGCAATTTAATAAGAGCAAAAAAGCTTACTAGAGTCAAAAAAGATCCTGATTCCAATATTGAAAAAATATTAAACTTAGGTTTCGTTGGTGAACCTTATAAAGTTGATCCTGAAGTATTAGCCTTGTTTGAAGATTCAGATATAATTCCTGTAATTGCTCCAATTGGTATTGGTGATAATGGTGAAACATTCAATATTAATGCTGATACAGCAGCTGGAGCAATTGCAAGTGCTATGCAGTCTTTGAAATTAATTATTTTATCAGATGTAAATGGTGTAATGTTGCCTAATGGAGAACTAGTAAGTCATTTAAACATTGCAACTGCTAGACAAATGATACAAGACGGTATAATTACTGGTGGTATGATTCCAAAAATTGAAACTTGCATTGCAGCTCTTGAGTCGGGAGTCGGATTTTCTCACATTTTAAATGGTGCAGTTGATAATATTTTGCTAATGGAAATCTTTACCGAAAGTGGTGCTGGAACAATGATCTTGTAATTTTAAAAACACGCTTTTTTGGATTAGATTATGAGTCCATTCCAAACTTTTATTACTATTTTATTTAAATAGATAATTAATTAACTCAGCAATCACAAAACCGATTAACAACCATTGTAAATTTTTCCTTTTCTTTTTTGATGTGAACCATTTTTTCAGAGAAGAACTGTTATTGTGATATTTGGTATAAGATTTTTCAGCTAAAAAATTATTTTCTACTTCGCTTAGTTTTTTCAGTTTCAAAACTCCAGTATCTTTTAAATTGAAGTCAGAAAAGCTTAAATTTTTGCTTGTTGTATGAGTGGCATTTTCGTCAAATCCAATATTTTTTACCATGGTTTTAACAGGATGAACTGTATATCCATCTTCTTTAAACATTGCATAAGACATTGCAATTGCCCAAGAATTTATTTTACCTTGTTTTTGGAAGCGTAACATTTCTGACATATTCCCTGCAGGGCGATTAAATTCTTTTACCAATTTCTTATTTTTGATAAATTGGTCATAATCTTCTATGTCAAAATCAATTTTTTTCCATCTATCTTTCCATCCACCCCATCCCCAAGAAGAGTTTTTTCCACGTACAAAAAATATATCTTCTTTATATTGCTTTGGAAAAGGTAAGATTTTTGTGGGAAAGTTAAACCCAGTAATACACCAAATGTTTTTTTCATCCTTATAAAATTCAAGAGCTTGGTTAATGAATTTTAAAAAGTTTTTTGAAGTCACAATGTCATCTTCTATTACAATGAATGAATTGTGATTTTTAAGAATATAATTAATTCCATCAATTACTGAAGAACGCAAACCATGGTTGAGGTCTTTTTTGTAGATATGAACTTTCTTAAAACCGGAAATGTTATCTATAATTTTGTGAACTTCTTTAACTTGTTCTAATTCTTTTATATTTCTTGGACCATCACAAAATATGAAAATCTCAGAATCAGAAGCTAAATCATTTTGCGCTAAAGATTCCAATGTAATTTTTGTTTTATCAGCTCTATTGAAACAAAAAAAAGCTATTGCCGCTGTTTCTTTAATCATATTTAGATAAGTGAATTATAAACTTTCAAGGTTTTTTCGGCCGTTTGATTCCAAGAAAACATATCATTTCTTTGGTAGCCTTTTTCTATTAGGGAATCTCTAAATTTTTTATCCGATGTTATTTTTTCCACAGAGTTTCTTATAGATTTAGCATCTTTAGGATCAAAATATAAAGCCGCATCTGATGCTACTTCTGGAATTGAAGATTTATTTGCGGCAAGAACTGGACAACCGCAAGACATTGCTTCCAAGATCGGAATGCCAAATCCTTCGTAATATGATGGTATAATAAAAGCCAGAGCATTTTGATATAGATTTACTAATTCGGCATCAGTTTTACCATTTACTTTAACTCTCTCTCTAATTTGAAGATTTTCTAAAAATTCTAACTCTTTTTTATTAAAAGCATGACCAAAACATAGCAAATGTAAATCATCTTGTTTTAGAAGATCGGCAATTGAATTTAACATAAAATAGAAGTTTTTGTAAATTGATCTATTGCCTACATAAAGCAGATATTTGTAGTTATAACTTTTATTTTTTGTTGTTTTTCTTACTTTAAATGAGCTTGCTAAAGGAATTACTTCAATTTTTTTTTCATCTAGTCTGATAAATTTAAGTAAATCTTTTTTGGTATTTTCTGATACTGTGATAATTTTATCAGCTCTAAGAGCTAATTCTTTCTTATGATTTGCCGTATTATCTTTGAGAGCAAAGAACTCAGGATAAAGTTCATGAATCATATCATGAATTGTTATAACCAATGGTTTATTTGCAGTATATTCTAGTAGATTTTTTTCGTAATAAGTTGCATGGAATATGTCATAATCTTTTGATTCTAAGGCTTTTTTGATAGATTTGTCGTTTTCTTTTTGGTAATTTTTAAATAACTGGAAATTTTTCTTTTTGTTAAGATTATCATTTTTTATCAAATGCGTAACTTCAGTTAGATGCTGGTTTTTATGGTAAGATATAGGAAGTGAAATAGATATTGAAGGATCAATAGTTTTATATTCAGAGATCAGGTTACAAAAATAGCGTGATATTCCTCCAACATTTTGAGAAGAGAAAATTTGGTGATCAAGTAACAGCTTCATTTTATTTTTGAAATATTATTATCATTAATAATTTTTATCTCTCTTTGAGGTACGGAAATTTTAATATCATTTTCTTTGAATTTTTTCCAAATATTAATCATAACTTCACTTTTTGCTGACATTCTTCCAGCTGTAACATCGCT
Source organism: uncultured Rhizobium sp. (assembly GCA_964513555.1). Lineage (GTDB taxonomy): Bacteria > Pseudomonadota > Alphaproteobacteria > Rickettsiales > UBA1997 > UBA2645. Next base: position 9,703 of record CAZENB010000017.1, read on the forward strand.
TACCCAAAAATATAAAGTAAACTTTATGTCATATTCCTCAAAATTGGTAATATAGCATTCAATTTCAGGATAACTTAATGTCCTTGGATGTTCATTAGCGCAAAGCATCATAATTTCTCTTACTTTTATTAAATCCGAAGAGTAACAAACACCAATATTAATTTCTATTCTAGCACGATTGTTGGAATAAGTTAGATTAGTTACTTTATTAATGATAAAGTCTTCGTTTGGAACCATAATTTCTTTGCCATCGAAGCATTCAATCAAAGTATAGCGACCACTGAAATGCTTAACTACTCCTAAAATATTTCCGTTGTCAATTTCTACCCAATCACCAATTTCAATAGATCTTTCAAAAAGAAGAATAATTCCACTTATAAAATTTGAAGCAATTTTCTGAAGACCAAAACCAATACCAACGCCAATTGCACCTCCCAAAACAGCAAAAGTTGTCATGTCAACGCCCAAAGTTTTTAGAGAGATAATTGCGACTGCAGAGTAAATGAAGATATCAATAATTTTTGCAATTATGCCCTTGGTGCTGGATTTAATATTGCTGTTATTATCGATATATAACTTACTTTTTTTGACAATTAAGTTTGAAGCCCAAAAAAGAATTAAAATAACAACAAAAGTTTTTATAATAAGGTAAACTGATATTCTAACTAATCCTATTTTTAAAGCATAGTGATCAAGATAAGTTATTGTTGAGTCAAGAAGACCAAAAGTGTCTAAAACTAATGCTGGGGCAAGAAATAAAGCAGCTGTGTTAGTTATAAATTTGTTATCTGAAGATACTCTTAAGAAACGTAAGAAAAGAAATAAGGCTACTAATTTTAATGTTGTCGAGAACAAAATAATCTCATCAAAAAATTGTGCATAAATTGACAATCCAATTGAAATGAAAATTACCGATAGTAAAGGATAAAGCAGTATATTTATGTATTTTGTTATAATACGGTTTAGCTCAACATTTTTTCTTAAAGTTGTTCTGGTTATTTTTGGTAGGACTGCTTTTTTGGTAACTCGATAAAAAACATAAGATAAAATAAAACAAAAAATTAAAGAAAGTGATTGCCAGTAAAACTGACTGCTTGAGACTGTTTGAGCAGTAATTTCAAGTAATTTATCGTAATTAATATTTTCTTTATTCATTATTTATTTCTTAGATTTTTTACTCGCCTTGGGTTGAAGTATAGCCAGCTTTACCATCGAAAAGATAAAGACCTTCGTATTTAATAAAATCAATATTTTGAGTTATCAAATTATTTAACATTTCAATAATATCAGAATGAGAAATTGATTTATTTAAATCAATAATTTGGTTACTTGATTTACCTGTTATACCTTTTCCAACAAAGCGCAAAATTGTTTGACCACCAACATAGTTCGGCATCATATGTTTATCAATTAGAGGCCATAATAGTAGGCCTTTAGCACTTATGGTTTTTACCTCTAGTTTCTTGCTTTCCATTGTATTTAGAATTGCAATTAAATCTTCAAAAGATTTATTCCACTCAATAAAAAGATCAAAACCGATCAAAGTTTTTTGTTCAATTTTTTGTTCAGTCTTGAACTTATTCTTATTTTGTTCCTTTGGTTTTTCGTTATTTGCAAAATCTGCTTGAGGAAGTTGAGAGGGTTTGTGACCAAGTCTGGCTACTACTTCTTTTGTAAATTCTGTAGTCCCAACTTTTTTCTTTGATGTTTTTTCGTTATATATGTCGCTTGTGTGAATTCCATCTTCAATTGTTTTGTAAAGAGCATTTCTAACTTTACAAGCTATGTCATTTTGTCCAATATGAACTAACATCATTACAGCTGCGTTAATTAGACCAGTTGGGTTTGCTATATCTTTTCCGGCTATATCTGGAGCAGATCCGTGAATTGCCTCAAACATTGCATAATCTTCGCCAATATTTGCTGAACCAGCAAGACCAACAGAACCTGAAATTTCTGCTACAACGTCAGAAATTATATCTCCATAAAGATTCATTGTTACAATAATGTCAAAAATTTCTGGTTTTGCTGCTAAGCGAGCTGTTCCAATGTCAATTATGTAGTGATCATTTTGAATTTGCGGATATTCTTTGGCAATTTCATCAAAAACTTTATGAAAAATTCCATCGGTCATTTTCATAATATTGTCTTTAGAAAAGCAGCTTACTTTCTTTCTATTATTTGCAATTGCATATTCAAATGCATAACGAATTATTTTTTCACAACCCTGACGTGTTACAAGCTTTAAACATTCATAAGTTTCTTGAGTTTGACGATATTCAATTCCAGCATAAAGATCTTCTTCATTTTCACGAATAATAACAACATCCATATTTTGGAATTTAGTAGCAATGAAAGGGTAGAAAGAATTTACAGGACGAACGTTAGAAAAAAGTCCAAGTTTTTTACGCATTGTAACGTTTAAACTTTTGTAACCCCCACCTTGTGGAGTTGTTATTGGGGCTTTAAGCAAAACTCTTGTATTTGCTAAATCTTCCCAAGCTGAAGGCATCAAGCCTGAATTAAAACCTTTTTCGTAAATTTTTTTTCCAACTTCAATAGTGTTGAATTTTATGTCAGCTTTTGCTTCTTTAAGAATTTCTAAAGTACTTTCCATGATTTCAGGACCAATTCCGTCTCCGTAAGCAATTGTAACAGTTTTTGTCATGACAAAATTTTTAATAAATTATAGTGATTAATTACTGAATATATAGTAATTATTAGTTTAGATCAACAACTTAATAATGTAATGCTAGAATTTAATATCTTAGAAATCCAAAGAAATATTGAAGAAAAACGCTTAATTTGGGGTGAAAAGTTAGAAAAATTTTTGCTACAAAAATTTCAAAACTTCTTACAAAAAACAAATAACTTTTTAAAAAAAGAAAATAGTGCTTTTTACATAGTTATTTTTTTACTATTTCTAAGTATTTTCTTGCGTTCACGTTTTGACATAGGAAGTAAAAGTGGATATTTTTTGGCAAAAAATAGCTTTGATAATGTTATTTTGGCAGATATTCTGATTAACTTACTTGGCGTTGCTTCAATTTATGTTTCTAGTCTTATTTTATCAAAATCTTTTTTAAAAGTTGAAAAAAGAAATTTAGTTGTTTTTGCCTTCTCTTTAAGTTTCTTCTTAAATAAAGTTTTTTTGCCAATTAATGAATTTATTACTTCTGAAAGTTTTTTACTGTTATTTCTATTTCCTTTCTTATCGTCTCTGACGTTTCCATTCAAAATATTTTCTGGAAGCTTTCCTTTAAGAACTAACAAAAAATATTTCATCAAGATATTAAGAGAAGAATATAAGACAAAAAGTTATAAAATTATAAAATTGTTTCTGATTATAATTTCAGCTTCTTTAATTATTGTTCCTAATAACTTAGGAATAATTCCAGAAAGTATTTTTTTTGCTTTAGTAACTTTAGTATTGATTCAAATTTTTTATGAATTTTTAAAATCAAAGAAGTTCAATTTTTATCAAAACAAGTTTGTTTTAACTTTGATTTTGGTTTTTCCTATTCTTGATGGTGAAAGTTTTTTGCAATTAAAAGAATTTATAATTTTTTGGTGGATTTTACTACCAATAACTGCTTTTTCTCTTTATAAGAAAGTTATTAATGATTTTCCAGAATCAAAACAAAATCTAAAGAATATAATTTCAATTTCTGTATATTTTTTAATACTTTGCTTCATTGTATTTTTACAAATTTTACAGAATGACCAAAGTCTATTGCTTATATTTTCTATTTTTGTTACTTTGATTTTTGTAATTTTTTATGAAAAAATTTATCAAAGTTTTTACAAAAAATTTTCAGCATTATTTGCGATTTCTATATTCTTCTTATTTTCCAATTTATCTTCTTCATACATTGTTGCAATTAAAGAGTCCTATAATTTTGATAATAAAGTTAAATCGCCTAATTTTTTAAGTGAGAATATAATTAGATATTCAAATCAAAATTTAAAAAATGGTGATGATATTCTTATATTATCACCTAATTTTTCTGATATATTTCCAACTTTAAATTATTTAGGAAAAACAAACAAAGCTTCTATTTACAAAGAATTATATGTTTCTTCTAGTGAAAATTTTTTAAAAACTGCTGATATTTTTAAACATAATTTTTTAGAAAATGATGTAAAAATCATATTTATAAATAACTTCTACGATTCTTGTCATATAGGTTTGTTGGAATATTATTTTAGAGATGAAAATTTAAAAAAATTATTTTATCAGAATTACAATTTTGATAAAAGAATATTTGCATCAGAAATTTTGCCTAATAAAGAAGAAATAGAGTTTTTTTCCTCAGAAAAAGATATTTTTGATGAAGTTGATCTAGAAAATTCGAAAACACTTTACGATTTCAGTATTTATGTCAGAAAATAATAAAAAAATTTATTCCTTACTCTCTTCAGATCGCTTCTTGTTACTTTTTTGCACTACCATTTTTTTGCTTAGTATTTTTATTAGATCAATTCTTGGGATTGGTCCAGATACTGGAGTTTATCTTGATTTAGGACGCAAAATTGCCAATGGTAAAAAATATTATTATGATTTTTTTGAAGGCAATTTCCCCCTATCTTTCTATTTTTATGCTTTTCAATTCAGAGTTTCTAATTTTCTTCATATAAATCCAATTTATATGTCAGAAATTGTAGTAAATATTTTAGGGGTTGCTTCAATATATTTTTCAACAAAATATTTACAAAAAACTACAATTTATGACAATAAAAATCATTATAATTTAATTATAATAGGGTTTTGCTTAGCATTTTTTTTAAGAATTGGAGCTTTAGAAATCTCAGAATTTGGAACTAAAACAAGTTTTCTTCTCGCTCTTCTTTTTCCTTATATTTCTTCATCATTTATTAGAAAAAAACCTTTTTCAGAAAAAGAGTTATTTTGGCGTGGAGTTTGTATGGGTTTGATTCCATGTTTAAAACCACATTATTTAATTTTGATTTTATTTATAGAATTTTACAATTTTTGGCAAAGAAGATCTTTAAAATTTTTCTTTGAAATTGATAAGTTAATAATGGTACTGATTGGTTCTTTTTACTTATTTTTAATTATAAAGTTTATACCAGAATTTTTTGAATCAATTGCTATGCAGAATTCAGTTTATTATGGTAATAATCATAGTTTCTTAGCAAATTTTACTGAAAAATTTTTATGGAATTTTGTAGTTCCATATTTGATTTTGTTGGTTTTTTCTCGTATTAAATTTACTAAAAACGATCTAATTCTTGCTATATTTCTTTTTGAAGTTTCTTTCTTAGTTGCAGTTGAAAATATTGGCACAATCGATCAGTTTTCTGTTTTTTTTGCAATTGTAACAATTTGTTATCTGAAGTGGATTTATGATTTATTTTGTGCTGAAGAAAATAATTTGAGTAAATACAACTTCTTAATATTTATTTTTGCATGCTCATCAATTTTATTTTTAGGTAGTCTTTTTTTACTTAGTTTTAGCGCTTTTTTTTATTGGGTTATTTTACCATTTTTTTTGTTTTTTTCATTTTCTAAAAATAAAAAATTTTCAGCTAATTTATTTAATAAGATATTAGCTATAACAATTTTATATCTAGTATTGTTTTTTATTTCTTGCTTAAGTTTGAAATATTTCAAAATAAAAGAATTCTATCTTGTTAGTTTGGCTGCTTTATTTGTGATAATGTTTTTTATAGAAAAAAATTCTTTAAACTTTTCTCAAAATTTTTCATCACATTCAATATTTTTACTAATTGGTTCAATTTTTTGGTTTTTTGGTTGTTATTTTTCAGTAATTTCTTCAGCATTTTTAAAAGACGGAATATCAGAAAAACACAACCTTTTCTTAAGAAAAACTAGTTATTATGCAAAAAGTTATGCTTATCAGCAAGATGATAAAATTTTGTTTTTAACAGGTTCAAATTTTCATCAATTTCCACTACTAAATTATTTAGAAAAAGAAAACTTTTATATTGCTAGCGTTCCAGTAAATCTGGTTTTTTATTCAGAAAATACAAATTTCCTTTATTCAGAAGATTATAATAAATCATATACAATGAACTATTTATTTCGTGACTTAAAAAGAAGAATTGCTGATGAAAATTTAAAAGTTTTATTTGTTAACAAAGGAGAATTTTGTAATATTGGTTTTTTGGAGTACTATTTTAAAGATAAAGAATTTAGAGAAGTTTTTAATCGTAACTTTTATTTTAAAAATCATATTAAAATTTTTTCCGATTCAAATTCCAAGTTTTTTATAAGTAAAAGTAATGCAATTTTTAATAAAGATGATAAATCAAAGCAGAATATTTTATATGATTTTGAAGTTTATATTAGAAGAGAAAAGTAAAAATAAATTCTTTTTAGCGACTCTTGCTGGAGCTATATGTAATCTTGCTTTTGCTCCTTTTCACCTATTTTTTCCAATATTAATTTCAATTCCAATTTTTTATTTTTTAATTTCTATTGCAAAGAATAAAAAAGAAACTTTTTGGTTTGGTTGGTTTTATGGATTTGGTTATTTTGTTGCAGGAATTTATTGGATATCAATTTCGCTTTTAGTTGACGCCAAACAATTTGCTTGGTTGATTCCTTTTGCTGCCACTCTTATTCCGGCAGTTTTGGCAATTTATTTTTCTTTATTTGCTCTAAGTTACAAATTTTTAGTTGATCGTTTTTTTATTAAACAAGTTTATGAAAAAGTTTTAATTTTTTCATCTTTATGGGTTGTGTTTGAAGTATTGCGTTCTTTTCTATTTACAGGATTTCCATGGAATTTGATAGGTTATATTTGGTGTTTTAACGATAATTTTTTGCAAATCTCAGCAATTTTTGGCATTTGGGGGTTAAGTTTGATGGCGGTATTAGTATCTCTTATTCCGGTTTTATTTGTATCGTATGAAGATGGTAAATTTGTTTTTATAAGTAATAATTTTTCTGATAAAATTTTTGGTATAATTATAATTTTAATTTTAGCTTCTTCTTTTTTTTATGGACTTTATAGAATAGATAGCTCCAAAGTTGTGATCGATAGCAGCAAAAAATTGCGCTTAGTTCAAGGTAATATAAAACAAAGTGCTAAGTGGAATTTGGAAGAAAAATATCACAATTTTTTTAAGCATATCAGGTTAACAAATTCGAAAGATCTAAGAGAAGTAAAAGCTGTTATATGGTCTGAAACTTCTGTTCCATATGCAATTGATAATAACGCTGAGTTATTAAATAAACTAAAACTTGCAGTGCCAGAAAAAGGTGTTTTGATTACTGGCGCTTTAAGACTTGGTTATTCTTCTTCTAGAGAGATTGATGAAGTGTGGAACAGTGTTTTTATTATTGATGGTGGAGGGGTCGCAAACTATTATGACAAACATCATTTAGTACCTTTTGGGGAATACGTTCCTTTACAAAAATATTTGCCATTTATCAGTAAAATTACTGACGGAGCTATGGGTTTTAGTGAAGGTGATGGGCCAAAAACTTTAAAAAATAATGTTTTTTCTTTCTCTCCTTTATTATGTTATGAAGTGATTTTTTCTGATAAAATTATTGATAGAAAAAGTCGTCCTGATCTTTTGGTTAATTTAACTAATGATGCTTGGTTTGGAAAAAGTTCCGGTCCTTATCAACATCTTGATATGGCAAAGGTAAGAGCAGTAGAATATGGAATTGCTTTGGTAAGAGTTGCAAATACTGGGATTACAGCATTTTTTAATCCTTTTGGTCAGTTGGTTGATAAAATAGAATTAAATACTGAAGGAATAATTGATGTGAATTTCATAAATAATATTGAGCCAACAATATACTCAAAATATAGTTTTTATCCTTTGTTTATTTTACTATCATTATTTGCATTATTTATAGTTAGAAACAAATTAAAAGAGACATTTCATGCTGTTAGATAAAGTAACACCAGTTGATGAGCATATTGCAAAAAGATTGCGTCAATTTAGAATTGCTGCCGGTATGACTCAAGATCAATTAGGAGAATTAACAGGTATTTCTTTTCAGCAAATTCAGAAATACGAGAAAGCGAAAAATCGAGTTAGTGCAAGTAAGTTATTTGAAATTTCACAAATTCTAAATAAGCCAATAAGTGCATTTTTTTATGGAATAAAAGCCGATCGTGATTATTACAATTATAATTTTAAAAGTGATAAGAAGCAGGTAAAAGAGATGAAGAAGTTCGAAAACGATGTTTTACCTTTGGTGCGTGCTTTTAGAAAAATTGAGAACGAACAAAGTAAAAAATATTTAATTGCTTTAGCTTTATCAATTGCAAGGCAAAAGAGAAAAAAAGTTAAACACTCATATTCTTAATTTTTTTAAATTAACTTTTTGAAGCAATCATAAAAATTATGCTCGCTAATTATGTTGGTGGATTTTTAAACAGCTGGTATAAGAAAAAAGGGATAATTGCTGAAAAAACTTATAAAAATAAGTTTTTTAGTATTATCAACAATAATTTAACTATAAAATATAACAAAAAAGCTAAAAAAAGAATACTCGAACGAAGAGCATAAGAATAGATTTGCATGTTGGATTTCTTCCGTAATATGCCAAAATGGATATGGTATAATTGCTTTTTAAAAGTTACGTATGGCTATTTTATCCTGTTCAAGAAACTCTTTAGCTTGTTTAATTGAATATTCTTTGAAATGAAAAATTGATGCAGCAAGAACAGCGTTTGCGCCAGCTTTAATTCCATCTGATAAATGTTGCAAATTTCCAACTCCTCCAGAAGCAATAACAGGAATTTTTGTTTTAGTTGTTATCTGTTTTATTAACTCTATGTCGTAACCAGATTTTGTACCATCTTTATCCATTGATGTGACAAGAAGTTCTCCAGCACCAAGTTCTTCGGCTTTTTTTGCCCAGCTGATTGCGTCAATTCCAGTCGGATTTTTACCACCATGAGTAAAAATTTCATAATTTCCAGAAGAGTTCTTTTTGGCATCAATTGCAACAATTACACATTGTGAACCAAATTTTTGAGAAGCTTGAAGTATTAGTTGTGGATTTTTAATTGCAGCACTGTTGACCGAAACTTTGTCTGCTCCGCTTAAAAGTAATTGTGAGAAGTCGTCTATTGTTCTAATACCACCACCAACTGTAAGTGGAATAAAGCAAACTTTTGCTACTTTTTTTACAGTTTCAAATATAGCTGAGCGATTCTCGTTTGATGCTGTTATATCGAGAAAACATAGTTCATCTGCTCCTTCTTCGTAATAGAATTTTGCTTGTGTAACAGGATCTCCAGCATCTATTAAATTCTCAAAATTGACACCCTTAACAACTCTACCATCCTTAACATCAAGACAAGGAATTATACGATTCTTCAACATAAGAAATCTTAAATCATTCTTTTAAGTACATCATTTTCTGGTTTGTCAAAAAAACGATGCTTTATAACTGCTAAAACATGAAGAGAGACTATTGCTGACATTAAGTAAGCTGCAAGACCGTGAATTTCAGCAAAAATTTTTCCTAATTCAAAGTTTGTCTCAGCTATTTTTGGCATTTCAATTCCAAATAAGTGAACTGGATATCCAAAAGAATTTGACATTAAGTAACCTGAAAGAGGAATTATTATCATTAATAAGTAAAGCGAAACATGACCTAGACTAGCAAAAATTTTCTCAATTCTTGGCATTGAAATTGGTAGAGCGGGTGCTTTTTTTAATAGACGATTTATTATTCTTACAAAAATAAAAACTAATGCAACAACACCAAAAGATTTATGTAAATTGTAAATTTCCATACGGTTGGTCGCTTCTTTGCTTAGAAATTCATCCATATAAAATCCAAGTCCAAGAAGAAATATAATTAGCAATGCCATTAACCAGTGAATAATTCTGGAAGAAACAGCATATTTTTCTGTAGCCATATTTTGCTTTCCAATATTTATTTATAATGAACGTTTTTGTTCTACTATTTCGTAGCATTCAATTGAATCACCTTCTTTTATATCTTCATAATTTTCAAAGGCAATTCCGCATTCAAAGCCACTTTTAACCTCTTTAACGTCTTCTTTAAATCTTTTTAGAGTTTTTAATACTCCATCATAAATAACAACGTTATCGCGGAGCAATCTAACTTTGGCATTTCTTTTAATCATTCCATCAGTTACAAATGATCCACCAACTTTTCCAGCGCCAGAAACTTTAAATACTTGTCTAATTTCTGCTTGTCCCAAATATTCTTCATTTTTGGTTGGCTCAAGCATTCCCGAAAGAAGAAGTTTCAAGTCATCAACTACGTTGTAAATAATTGAATAATATCGGATATCAATATTTTTTAGACGGGCAATTTCCTTTGCTGAAACGTTAGCGCGTACGTTGAAACCAATAATTATTGCGTTAGAAACTGCAGCTAAGCTGATATCGGTTTCACTTATTCCACCAGTTGCAGAGTGTATAACTTTAATTGCAACTTCTTCATTATTTAATTTTACAATACTGCCTTGTAAAGCTTCTACAGAACCGTTTACATCTGCTTTTACAATGACATTAAGATATTTTAAAGTGCCTTTGCCAGATTCTTTGAAAATATCAGAAAAGCTTTTTGCAGAATTCTTCATAGCTTTTTCATTTTTCTCTTTTCTAGAGCGATAAGAAATAATTTCACGAGCTTGTCTTTCTTCAGAAACTTCAACAAATTTATCACCTGCGTTTGGTGCACTGTCTAAACCAAGTATTTCAACTGGCATAGAAGGTGTAGCAATTTTTATGTTTTTGCCATGATCATCAGACATTTTTCTGATTTTACCGTATGAAGTTCCAACAACTATAAGGTCTGAAACATCTAAAGTACCTTTTTGCACTAAAAGAGTTGCAACAACACCTTTTGCAGGATCAACTCTGGATTCTATTATCACACCGCTTGATTTTCCTTCATATGGCGCTTTAAGTTCAAGGATTTCTGATTGTAGTAATATTGCTTCTTCAAGTTTTTCTAAATTAATTTTACTTTTAGCAGAAACTTCTATAAACATTACATCACCACCCAAATCTTCTGATACAATTTCGTATGATAATAGTTCATTTTTTACTCTTCTTGGATCAGAATCTGGCTTATCAATTTTGTTAACAGCTACAATAATTGGAACATTTGCTGCTTTAGCGTGATTAATTGCTTCAATTGTTTGAGCTTTAACTCCATCATCAGCTGCAACAACTAAAACTACAATATCAGTAACGTTAGCACCGCGAGAACGCATTTCAGTAAATGCTTCATGACCAGGAGTATCAAGGAAAGTTATATATTTACCGCATTTAGTTTTAATTCGTGATGCACCAATATGTTGAGTAATTCCTCCGTGTTCCCCGCTTACAATGTCGGTTTCACGAATTGCATCAAGAAGCGATGTTTTACCATGGTCAACGTGACCCATAATAGTTACAATTGGAGCTCTTGGTAATTTCTCAATTGTTGGATCATCTTCTTCTAATACGTTTTCAACATCAGAATGAGAAACACGTTTTGCTGTGTGACCAAATTCAACAACTAAAAGTTCTGCTGTGTCAGCATCAATTACTTGGTTAGATGTTGCAACCATACCCATTGTGAAAAGCTTTTTGACTAGGTCTCCAGCTTTTTCTGACATACGATCAGAAAGATCAGCAACTGATATAAGGTCTGGTAGTATAACTTCTCTGACAATTTTTTTATATTCTTTTTGTGAATTATCTTCGATATTATGTTTTCTAGGTTTTTTTCTTCTTCTTCCAAATTCTTCTGAATCTTCATCACCACCAATTATGTAGGTAAATTTACGGGTATTAACTTTTTCATCTTTGTAAGAAGGTTTGCCTTTTTTTATAAAAGAATCTTCGTTTTCAAAATCACTGCTTGAACTGTAATGTTTTTTATTTTTGATTTTCTTTTCTTTTTCGATTCTTTCTTTTTCAGCTTTTTCTTGTTCTTGTTTTTTTTTAGCTTCAATAACTTTATCTCTTTCTTCCTTTTGAAGATTCTTTATTGCAACGCTTTGCTTAATTTTGTTGCGAACATCAAAACCATCTAGAACAAATTCGGAAGAAAGCTTTTTTTTGACTTCTTGTTTTTCAACTTCTTCTTTTTTTTCAACAATTGGTTCTATTTTTTCTTCATTATCTACTTTTGATTCAACAATAGTTTCAATAACTTCTTCAATAGTTTCTGAGGTTTCTTGTTCTAATTCAATGTTATTATTTTCAATTACTTCAGTAATTTCTTCTTCAACAATGTTTTCTTCATTTTTTTTGTTGAGTTTGCTTAAAATCTCGTAGCTATTTAATTCTTCAGATGAATCTTCTTTATTCGCGCTTGAGATTGCTTTTATTCTTGCTTCAAGTTCATCCTTACTTAATACAGAGCTGTCAACCTTAGCTTCTTTTTTACGTCCTTTTATTGTAACTTGAACTGATGAATAGTTGCTAGATTTTTTGTTATCCGCATTCTTTAAAGTTAAAGTTTTATTATCTGCAACGGCTGGTTTTAGTTTAAGAGTAAGAGTAGAACGAGATGTATTCGTATTATTTTTTTCGGTCATTTTTAAATATTTACCTGTTATATATCAAAACCAATTAGTCTCAAAAGTAAATTTTTTTAAAAAAATTTAGCTAATACTTTGTGTTCTGTAAAAACTAATTTTAGTTGTAAAATTTCAGTTTGGTGTAATTTTGATTTTTCTCAAAAAATGAGATTATTACTTAGGATAAAACAAAGAATCTAGCAACAATTGAAACTAAATTCTTTGTTTAGTAAAAGTATATTTTTTAAACTATTAAGCGGTTTTTTGTAAAAATTCTTCCGCTCTTCTTTTTAATTCTTTTGCAACTTCTTCGTCAAAACCTTCAATAGATTGAATTTCTGAAGTTTCTGCTTCGGCTAATTCTTCAACAGTTAAGAATCCTTCAGCAGCAAGTAAGTTAGCAATCATTTCTTCAACGTCTAAAGCTTCAACAAATAATTTAGAAGCTTGGTTAAATTCAGTTGTACGTTTCACTGATTCTTGTTCGTCAGTCATTACATCAATTTTATATCCAACAACTTTAGAAGCTAGTTTTACGTTTTGTCCACCGCGACCAATTGCCAAGCTTAATTGATCTTCAGCAACAACAACTTCAATTAATGAATTTTCTTCGTCAACAACTACTTTACTAACTTTTGCTGGGGTGAGTGAACTAACAACTAATTCGGCAATGTTTGAAGACCATTTAATAATGTCAATTTTTTCACCTCGTAGTTCTGAACTTACTGATTGAACTCTACTTCCTCTGATACCGATAAAAGAACCAATAATATCTATATCTTCTCTTCTTGAGTAAATAGCAATTTTAGCACGAGATCCTGGATCGCGGGCAACTGCTTTAACTTCAATATTTCCATCATAAAGTTCAGGAACTTCTTGTTCAAATAGTTTAACTAAGAATTGTGGGTGAGTTCTTGATAAGAAAATTTGGGCACCATGGGATTCTTTTCTAACATCTTCTACGTAAACTCTCATTCTATCACCTACACGGAAATTTTCTCTTGGAATAAGGCCACTTTCGTGAATTACAGCTTCATAACCATCAACTTCCATAACAATATTTTTAAGACCAACTTTTTTAACTGATGCGCTTACTATATCGCCAATTCTGTCTTTAAATTCGTTATATTCTTTATTTTTCTCAGCTTCTTTCACTTTTTTTATAATCTCGTTTCTTGCAACTTGAGCAACAACACGATTTAAATCAATTGGAGGTAATTCTTGAGCTATAAAACCGCCAATCTCAGCATTCTTGTCTTCTTGTTTTGCATGTTTTAAAGTAATATGAGTTCTAACGTCAAAACCTTCGATTGAGTCATTTTCGACAATTTCAAGGTTGTTGAAAAGTTTAATTTGACCAGTTTTCTTATCAATTTTGCATTCAATTGCTAAGTGATGACCATATTTTTTCTTAGCGGCAAGTTTAATGCCTTCTTCCATAGCGGATACAACTTCTTGTGGAGCGATACCTTTTTCATGTGCGATGTTTTCAGCAACTAGTAGAATTTCTTTATTGCCCATTACAGTCAAATTACTTGCCATATCTTGTTTAAGTTAAGGTTTTAGGTTAAGTTATTAAATTTTAATTTTGAGAATAACTGTAAGAACTTACAGTATTAAAGATGAGATTAATATCTGAATAATAAGTGCAAAACTTATTAAAGCAAGTGTCAATTTACCAAATATTGGGTAATTATCCCTTGACACACAATTCAATTCCTAATTAAAACTTTTATTCTGAGTGAAAGCGAAGGATCTAGTGATTTTATTCGGAGTCCAAACTCCTGAGATACTTCGCTTATGCTCAGGATAACAGTTTTTTTGTGTTTAATTGGTATAATCCCCAAATATTGTTTTAAAATTATCTACGCAGAAAAAATTTTCTTTTGGTTTTTATTTGATTATCTTGTGCTTTTTCAAGTTTTACTATCTTACGATGATCTTTAAAATGTCTAATTGATTTTGAAATCATATGGCTTGAGAAAATAAAAAAGCCTAAAATCATTCCGCTTACAAAAAACAAAAACACAATTACAAAAATTCTAGCCTCAATAGTAAATGGAATAGGGTAAAAGTTAATGGATATAATTTCACGATTGCTTACCATAAAACTAACTAAGAACGAAAGTAGAATTAGTATTAGTAAAAGTTTGGTAATACGAAAAATTGATTTTATGAAGTTTAACATATTTTTAGGTAATTAAGCTATTTATTTGCTCAACTCAAGTGTTTGTTTAATAAATGAATCATCAACTTGGGGTTTAGTTTTAAACCAAGCTTCAAATCCAATAGCTGCTTGGTAAACCAACATTCCAATTCCTGTTACAATTTCATTTCCTTGAATTTGTGCTTTATTTAACAATTCAGTCATCAGCGGTTTGTAAACAATATCATATACTATTGCTGATTTAGGAAGAGCTTTTAGGTCAATTTTTAATTGTTCTTGTCCAACCATACCAAGAGAAGTGGAATTAATTAAAAGATGACATTTTTCTAAATTTTCTTCAAAACTTTTTGAATCTAAAAAATGTAAGTTACAGTTTTTGCTATCGGAAAAACTTTTAAAGTCAGAAATTAATTCTAAAGCACGCTTCTCATTGCGATTAGTGATAAAAATTTCTTTCACTTCAGATTTTATCAAACTGTAAACAATTGCACGAGCAGCTCCACCTGCACCAATTACGAATGAAGTTTTATTTTTTAAAACAAAGTTTATTTTCGAATTTGCAAGGTTATTTAAAAAACCTTCAGAATCAGAATTATGGCCAAAAAGTTTTTTATCTTCAGTAATTATAACAGTATTTACAGCTTTTGTCAGCTCAGCAGTTTTGCTTTTAAAGTCACATATTTTAAAGATTTCTTCTTTGTGAGGAATTGTTACATTAAAACCAGAAAAATTCATTTTTACTAATGAATCAACGCAAAGATTAAGGTCACTTTTTGCTATCTTTAAAGCTACATAAATTCCATCTATATTTTTTTGTTCAATCCAGGAATTATGAATTTTTGGTGATAGAGAATGAGATATTGGGTCTCCAATAACTGCAGCTTTGATTGCTTTTGATGAAATTATCATAATTGACCTTCTATTGTTCCAGTGTTATCGGAAACTTCGCTGTTTTGGTTTGCATTTTCATCTTTTGAGGCCTTATTTTTAGAATAGTCAGGCATATAAGGTTTTTGTTGTGGAATTTTAGTTTTTTTCCATAGTTTTGAAGTAAAAAATTTGTCTTTGAAATAAATGATTTTTTTGCAACGAATTGGTGGTTGAGATTCAATTAAAACAATTTGGTCTTCGCGTGGAAGTTGAATTACTTCTTGAGGTAAAAGAAGTGCTCTTTGAGTATGAGAAACGTGAAGAGATCTTGAACCAGGGTTTAAATCAAGATATTTTGGTTTGTTATAAGAAATTTGATTCGCAGTTTTGTTGCCTAGAAGCTGTGAAATTAAATTTGCTGTTTCCATATTGTTTGCTGAGAAAGTGATGCGGTAAGTTGAGTTCGATAGAAACGAGTTCATACCACTTTCTTCATAAATTCCTTTCAGCTGTTCAGTATCTTGAATAATCAAAAAAAGACGAACTTTATAACCACGAAAATAAGCAATACCTGCAAGAAACTGCTCCATTTTACCTAAAGTTGGAAACTCGTCCATTAGCATTAAAACACCATATTTTTCATGAGGTTGTGGCATTTTTGCAGTAAAAAACGCTGCTGCTTGCTGATAAAACATGTTCATCAGAGGTTTTAGACGACTAATATTATCAGGAGTCAAACCAACATATGCAGTATGAGGAGTTGTCTTGAATTCATGTAAACTAAAATCAGAAGTTGCAGTTGTTGTATCGATCAAAGGGTTTGCCCAAAGCTCTAGAGAAGAGTTTGCAGTTGAAGTTACTGAACCCCTTTCTTTATCTGGTTTTTGTAAGTATGATGCAATATTCATGTAAGAAACTGGGTGAATTTTTTTACCCATTGTATCCAAAACAACAGCTAAATTATATACTACATCGTCATTTCTTAAAGTTCTTACAACTTCTCCCAAAGTTGCCGGTTTTGAATCATCAGCGACTAAATAAAGCATTACACCAGTCAAAAGTGCGCGTGCTTCGTTTTGCCAAAATTCTTGTTCGGGAAGAAGGAAATTACAAATTTTTTGTACGTCATCCACCATTTGTCCTGGTTTTTTAGAAATCCAGTCCATTGGGTTATAACAATGCGAAATTCCATCGGGATCAGCTGGGTTCCACAAGAATACTTTTTGTTTCAGATGTTTTTTTCTCCAACCAGAAGTTAGTTCATAGTTCTCAAGTTTAATATCATGCACGATAACAGATTCTTCCCAAAATAAAAGATTAGGAATTACGAAGCCCACACCTTTACCAGAACCTGTTGGTGCAAACAAAAGAATGTGTTGATATCCGTCTGCAACTAGTGTTCTTTTTTTATACATTCCAAGTAAAATTCCCTTTTTCGATCGTAAGCCCATTTTTTTAATTTCTTTATTTTCTGCCCATTTAGCTTCACCATGAATTGATTCTGGTTTTTTAAATGGTCTCCAATCCATAATGGGAGCACGGAAAATCCACAATATTGTTGCTAAAATTGAGTAGGGTAAAACGGTATTTATCCAAAGCTTTAGTGTGAAATAATTGTAACTCTCCAGAGTAAGTCTATCATAATTTTGGAAGTAAAATTTCCAGTAAGAAGATAAGGTTTTGAATAGATATATGAATTGCTTATCAATTGAGAGAAGAGCGTATCCTTTAATAACTTCCCATTTTCCTGTAACGCTTACTATAACAAGGCTTCCTGTTATATAAAAGCATAATGCAAGAACAAAAATAACTAAGAAAAGTATAATAAAGAAATTTCTAAAATGTCGTACGAAAGGAGTATCTTGTGACATTTATTTAAGAAAATGGGTTAAAATTTTTATAAAAAGATTGTAAGTATTTTGTAGGAAGCAAATATTAAAATCAAAGATTTTATTAGGTTTATTTAAGGACCTTTATTCTTTGATCAAACTAATTGCAGCAGCAATTGCTTCTTTTGTTAATTCTGCTCCTGAAATCATTCGAGCAACTTCATTTTCGCGATCAGAGTTTTCGAGTTTTTTTATTAAGGTTTTTGCCTGATTATTTTCTGATACTTTGCTTATTTTAAAGTGATTATCTGCCTTTGCTGCAATTTGTGGTTGATGAGTTACAACTAAGATTTGGAAGTTATTTGATAAAATTTTTAGTCTTTTTCCAACAGCATTTGCTGTGCTACCACCAATTCCGGTATCAATTTCGTCAAAAATGATTGTTGGTGCTGATTTTACATCAGTTAATGCAACTTTTAGTGCTAACATAAAACGTGATAATTCGCCACCAGAAGCGATTTTTGAAATATCATCAAGATTACTATTATTTATTGCTGCAACAAATTTAACTTTATTAGTTCCATTGATTGAAAATTGATTTTCTTCAAAATCTTTAACATCAACAAGAAATTTTGTATTTTCCATTTTCAAGAATTTTAACTCATCTTCAACTTTTTTTGATAAAACTATTGCAGATTCTTTTCTTCTATTGCTTAAATCAGATGCAAGTCTTTTGTATTTTTTTATTATTTCATCTTTTTGTTTTTCAAGATTTATAGATAACTCTTCATTGCTAGAAATTAATTTTAGTTTGTTTTTTGAATCAACTATAACTTGATTTAGTTCATCAATTCTGACGTTGAATTTCCTAGCTAAACTTCTGATGTAGAAAAGTCTTTCTTCAATTTCTTCTAAATTACTTTCTTCACGTGAAATTTCTCTTAAAATATTTTCTGAATTAGATATAGAAACTTCAATTTCTGAAATTTGAGAATCAATTTTTTCACTTATTTTATTAAATTCTTCTTTGTTTTTTGATAAAAAATTATCAATTATATTGTTGTTTCTAATTAATATTCTTTGTGAGAGGTTGAGCTGTGAACTTGCTTCTAAAAGATGTGATTTGAAATCAGATAAAAAATTTGAGATTTTTTCTTTTCCTAAAAGTTGTTCTTTTTTAGAAATTAAATCATCTTCTTCATTATCTTTTATATTTGCATTTTCTAATTCTTTAACAACGTGTTCAAGATATTCTTTTTCTCTTTGGGCTTTTTCTTCTTGTGATTTTAAGTCAGAAATTTTTTGTTCAACAGTTCTTAAACTTTCGTAATTTTGTTTAATTTCTTTCAGAAGGTTTTGGTTTTGAGAAAATTCATCTAAAATTTGAATATGAAAGCTTGAATTTAGGAGTCCTCTTTGGTCATGTTGGCCATGAATTTCAACTAAAGTTTCGCCAATCTGATTAAGTAAATTTACACCTATTAGAATGTCGTTTATGTAAACTTTACTTGATGAACTCTCATTTATAATACGGCGTATGTTGAGTGAACTGTGATTTTCTGAATCAAGTAGTTCATTTTCTTTGAGAAGATTTTTACAAGCTTGATTGTTTGAAATATCGAATAAAGCATTGACAGAAGCTTTATTTTCGTTGTTACCAATCAATCTTAAATTTGAACGAAATCCAATTGCCAATCCTAAAGCATCAAGCAAAATTGATTTACCAGAACCAGTTTCGCCACTAAGAATACAAAGACCTTTGGAAAAATCAATTTCGGCTTTATCAATTAAAACAATGTTTTGGATTGCAAGAAACTTGAGCACTTATTAAATTTATTAAATAATATACGATAACAACTGTTATCCTGAGCGAAGCGAAGGATCTAAGAAGTTGAATTTTGGAGCTTATTTCCTGAGATTCTTCGCTTTGCTAAGTATAACAGTTGTTATTAAAAAAACTTTCGTCATTTTTCCTTAATTAATTTATCCGTCAATCACATGTTTACAATTGATTCAAAATTAAAAGCTGACACGTTTTTTATAACTGATTTAAAGTTAAGTAGTTTGTTACTTATGAATAATGCGAATTATCCTTGGCTAATATTAGTTCCCCGTCAAGAAAATGTTTCAGAATTAACTGATTTATCTTTTGAAGATCAAGTTGAAGTTTTGGCAGAAATTAATAAAGTTTGCCATATTTTACAAAGTTTTTTTAAACCTCATAAGTTAAATATTGCTAACTTAGGAAATGTTGTTCGTCAGCTTCATATTCACGTTATTGCTCGTTTTGACCACGCCTTATCTTTTCCAA
>CAZENB010000018.1:0-27249 GCA_964513555.1 uncultured Rhizobium sp.
GTCTGATAGAGATAAAAATGTTGATAATGAGAGGTCAAGTTTAGAAAAACCAAGAGTTGGTGAAGATGTGGGTGATCATAATTTAACTAGGGATAAAAATGTTGATAATGAGAGGTCAAGTTTAGGAAAACCAAGAGTTGGTGAAGATTTGGGTGATCATAATTTAACTAGAGATAAAAATGTTGATAATGAGAGGTCAAGTTTAGAAAAACCAAGACTTGATGAAGGGTTTGTTGCAGTTGGGTCGGTAAGTGGATCAGATAATTTAATGAATGTTCTAACTAGAAATGTTAAAGATAACATTAGTTCTGATTCTGTCGGGCAATTTAATAAATCTTCAATACCTTCTTCTTCTCCCATAGTAAAGTACAAAGATAGTTTATTAAATATTGAAAAAAAAAAATTAACTTCTCAATCTAGTCCTAAAAATTTTCGGAAGGTTATTAGTTTTGTTGATAAAGTTTTATCAAGTGCTGCAAGTAAACATAATTATGAAGAGAGAGATAGTAGAAATTTAGGTCAAGGAATTGATTTTTTAAGTGTAAGAATTTTAAATAGTGTTTTACACGATCCAAAGCAACCAACACAGCAAAATATTTCTGAATTAGAAATAATGTCTGAAAAAGGAAATTCTGATGCAACAGTTAAATTAGGACTGGTCTATGTTTCTAATCCAATTGATAAAGATGAAGAGAGAAGAGGTTTGGAGTTATTGCGGAAAGAAGGTGAAAGTGGTAATATAATAGCTCAAAAAGCTTTGGGAGAGTTTTATTATCATGAAAGCTCTAAAGACTTGGTTGTTGAAAATGTTAGACAAGCAATTGAGTGGTTTGAAAAAGCAGCGCAGCAAGGAGATCAGAGCGCTACTCATAACCTTGGTGTAATTCATTATGCTTGTTTTACTAAAGGTTTAGATATTTATGGTGATAGAAATGATCATTATAAAAAAGCAGAAGATTTATTTGGTAAACTAGATGATAAAAAACTTGCTGACAAAGAATTAGCAAGGCTTAAATCGGCAAAATCGTTTCTTGATCAACCTTCTTCTATAGCTAGTGTAAATAAATCTTCAGTTCATGGTCGCTAGACAAAATTTTTGATATTATCAATTAAGCTTTTGAAGCAATCGGTCTCGTAGTTGTCATGAACTCCCTGTATTACCGAAGTTAGCCTTTCAAGTCCCATTCCTGTATCAATACAAGGTTTTGGTAAGGAGATCATATCGCCATTTTTTTGTTTCTCGAATTGCATAAAAACTAGATTCCAAATTTCAATGAAACGATCACCATCTTGATTTGCGCTTCCTGGAACACCACCAAAAATTTTTTCACCATGATCATAAAAAATTTCTGAGCAAGGTCCGCAAGGTCCAACATCACCCATTGACCAAAAATTGTCATCAGTTGCAATACGAATTATTTTTTCTTCAGGAAGTGCAGCAATTTTTTTCCATAAATTTGCAGCAACGTCGTCATTATGATAAACGGTTACCAAAAGTTTTTCTTTTTCTATGCCAAGTTCTTTTGTTAGAAAATTCCATGCATAAAAAATTGCTTCTTCTTTAAAATAATCTCCAAAAGAAAAATTCCCTAACATTTCAAAAAAAGTGTGATGGCGGGCTGTATAACCAACATTATCTAAATCATTATGCTTTCCACCTGCACGTACGCATTTTTGGGAAGTGGCTGCTCGTTTGAATTTTGGGATTTCAACTCCGGTAAAATAGTTTTTGAACTGATTCATTCCAGCATTGGTGAACATCAAACTTGGGTCATTATGTGGAATTAATGGAGATGATTCAATAATCTCATGATCATTTTTAGCAAAATATTCTAAAAATTTGCTGCGAATTTCGTTTGTTGTAAGCATTTTATTATTTGTTGCTATTAGTTTTATTTGGTCAATTTTTTTAGAAATTAAAAAATATATTAAAATACTGTCATTCTGAGCGTCAGCGAAGAATCTCATTTAATAAATTTTAGAGTATAAACTCTTGAGATTCTTCGCTGACGCTCAGAATGACAGTATATTTTAAGAATAAGCCGGCCACCTGTGAACATTTATGTGAACAGGAAAAATAATTAAATTTGGCTTTAGTCTAAAAATAAATTTAATGTAAGACAAGAATAAGCCGGATTTTGTACCTATATAAATTTCTTTATATAAGTGACGATCATTCATCTAGGATTAGCATCACTGCTAACCTCAAGCAACCTACCCAAATGACGATGTAAGGGACATCTGTTTCTTTAAAGAAACAAGTCATTTCTATTTGGTCTTGCTCTAAATAGGGTTTTTCCAAATTCGTGTTACCACGAAAGCCCGTGAGCTCTTACCTCGCGTTTTCACCCTTACCATTCTGCATAGTGTGCGACTAAATCTGTCAAGTTAAGACACAATAAAATCAGCAATCAAAATTGCAGTGGCGGTATATTCTCTGTGACACTTTCCCTGACAAGCTCTATATATTTCAAGCTGTGCCGCCAGCCGTTAGCTGGTATTTTCCCCTTAAAGAGTCCGGACTTTCCTCTTATTTTCAAACAATAAATTGTTAAAATAAGCGATCATCTACTTGCCTTACAAGATTTGAAAAATAAAATACTCCGCCTTTCAAAGCAACTTTTAAAAAACATGAAAACAGTTTTTTCTGGAATACAAC
Organism: uncultured Rhizobium sp.; assembly: GCA_964513555.1. GTDB lineage: Bacteria > Pseudomonadota > Alphaproteobacteria > Rickettsiales > UBA1997 > UBA2645. The sequence continues at coordinate 2,660 of CAZENB010000018.1, forward strand.
CTACTGGAAATTTGCATTTAGGAAATTATTTAGGATCAATTCGCAATTGGATTGATTTGCAAGATCAGCATAATTGCATTTTTGGTGTGATGAATTTGCACGCAATTACTTTGCCGCAAGATCCAAAAGCGTTACAACAAAATGTGCTTGACGCTGCAGCTGTTTATTTGGCTTGTGGACTTGACCCTAAAAAATCAACAATTTTTGTGCAAAGTGATGTGGCGCAGCACGCTGAACTTGCTTGGGTTTTGGGAACTCTTACTCCGCTTGGTTGGTTAAATCGTATGACTCAGTTTAAAGAAAAGTCAGCAGATAATGAAAATTTAGGTCTTTACTCTTACCCAGTTTTAATGGCTTCCGACATTCTTCTTTATAAAGCCGATTTAGTTCCAGTTGGTGAAGATCAAAAGCAACACTTGGAACTAACTCGTGACATTGCTGGCGCTTTTAATCGTCGCTTTGGCAAAGAATATTTCAAACTTCCTGAGCCAATGATTTTAAAAGCGGTGAAACGAATTATGTCACTTCAAGATGGCAATAAAAAAATGAGCAAATCTGACGAATCTGACTTATCAAGAATTAATCTAAATGATTCTTCAGATTTAATTGCCAAGAAAATAAAAAAGGCGAAAACTGATTCGCAAGCAACAATTTCTTATGACGAAAACCGTCCAGAAATTTACAACTTGCTTAATATTTTTGCTACTTTTGCAAATAAAGATCCGAAAGTAATTGCTGCAGAATATGAAACAGCTGGAAATGGAAAATTTAAAACTGATTTGGCTGAATTTTTAGTTGAGAAATTACGCCCAATTCAAGAAAATCTTAATAACTTCAAAAAAGACCAAAGCTACATCAGACAAGTTTTGCATGATGGTAAAATCAAAGCGCAAGAAATTGCTGCAAATACCAGAAGAGAAGTTTTTGAAATAGTTGGTTTATAATTATGAACAAAGAAATATATCAAATTCCAGTTAATTTAGAAGAAGAGATTCTTCGTTTAAAAAAAGAACAAAATGCTGTTATTTTGGCGCATTTTTATCAAGATCCGGAAATTCAAGATATTGCTGATTTTATTGGTGATTCACTGGATTTATCACGAAAAGCTGCACAAACTGATGCTGACATAATTGTTTTTTGTGGCGTGAAATTTATGGCGGAAGTTGCAAAGATACTTTCTCCAACCAAAAAAGTTTTAATTCCCGATTTAAAAGCGGGTTGTTCTTTGGAAGATTCTTGTCGTGCACCAGAATTTGCTGAATTTAGAAAAAAACATCCAGATGCGATTGCGGTTACTTACATCAATTGTTCTGCTGAGATAAAAGCTTTGTCTGATATAATTGTTACTTCTTCTAACGCCAAAAAAATTATCGCCCAAATTCCATCTGATAAGGAAATTATTTTTGCGCCAGACCAACATTTAGGAAGATTTATTGAAAAAGAAACTGGACGTAAAATGGTTTTATGGAATGGTTCTTGTATGGTTCATGAACAATTTAGTGAAAAAGAATTGGTGAAATTGATTGCTAATTATCCACAAGCCAAAGTTATTGCTCATCCTGAATGTCCACAAAACTTACTTTCTTACGCTCATCACATTGGTTCAACTTCAGCTCTTTTGAAGTTCACAGAAGAAAATCAAGGTTTAGAATTCATTGTTCTGACAGAACCGATGATTATTCATCAAATGAAATTAAAAAACCCAACTGCTAAATTTTATGATTGTCCATTTATTGACAAAGCAGGTTGCACACTTTGTAATACTTGCCCTCATATGCAACTAAATAATTTAGAAAAATTATATTTAGTTTTAAAATATGGTGCTAAATCACCAAATGGTGGCGAATTAAACTTGGATGAAGTTTTGCGAGTTAAAGCTGAAAAACCTTTGCGTAAAATGCTAGAGATGTCTGTTTAAGATACAGAAACTTTGTAATTTTTAGTCTATAAGATATCAATTTGGATTGAGTTAAAGAAGATGAAATTTATCGCATTTAAAACAAGTTTTAAATGCGATTTTTTGATCAACTTAAGAAGGGAGAAAGTGTATTAAATTTGGGGTACCTTGCCAAATTTTTATGATGAAATGGGATTCACTGTTTTAGCAGGTTCAAAGGTTTGTAAAGAAACCACTAGTTCTTTTGTGTTTAAAGGAGTGGCTGCGATGGATCGAGATTTTTATTTCAAAGAATTCTGCAAAGAAGAAAGCAGCTTTTTTGTTGTAGAAAAGAATATCACTTTCAATAGTCCATCAACTGCATCAACATTTTGTCTTGGCATGAGAAGCAATGGCTGGACAAGTTGGAAAGATAATGACGGAAAAACTCTCGACGAAAAATTCAGGTAAATTTGGGTATAAAAAGAAGTTTAAAAATTTGCTGGTTAAAAATTTAAAAAGTCTCCATCAGATTGGAGGCGGTTCTGGCGGCTAGGACAATAAAGCCATGAATTAGTTAATAATATATATTAGATTTTAGTTTGGTATGGGACAATAAATGCCAAAAAATTATTCATCAATAACATCAAATTTTGCCATATCTTCGCATTCACTTTTTAAAGACTTTTCATATTCTAAAATTTTTGCTTCAGCGTTTTTTTGACATTTATATATATACTCTTGGCGCAAAGTTATTAGTTCATATTTGCTATATAAATCGGTTTTTTTGTTAAACTTTTCAGCAATTTCTTTTTGATCTTTTTCAGTTTTTTCTTCTTTGGTTCTAGCTTTAAAGTCTGACAATTCCATCTCATCAATACCAATTGCAACGAAGCTGTTTGAATTATAATCGTCAGCTAATGTTGTAACTTTTTCTAATTCTAGTTTTTTGTTATTTTCACTTTTTTTCAAAAAAGATTCTGGAAAATTTATGTAAGATTGCTTTTGACAGGTGATTTTTTCAGCAAGTTCTTTTTTGAATTTTTTACTTTTTATCTTTAAAAAACATTGTCTTGATTTATCTTGAGATGCTGTGCAGTTCTTAAAATTCTCTTTTCTTAAGTTATATTTAACGCAAGTTGGATAGTTTTCTTTTGCGGAATTGAATTTTTCTTCTTCTTTCCTTTGTCTTTGATCAATTATAAAATCAATGTTGTAGGAGTTATTGGGATAATCAAGGTAATCTAGATTTCCAAAAGGAGCATTAAAACGATAATCCTCTAACAATCTCTTACGACATAATAAATAATCATCAATTTTACTTTTATCTAAAGTATCATTATTGAAACCTAGCCTTAGGCATTGATTATGTTGTAGTTCATCAAGTTTTTTATTCTCTTTATTAAAATTAGATTCAGAAATTTCTGCGATATGAAGGGATATTTTTGAAACTAAATCATTTATTTGAAAACTGTTAACTTTTGCAGAGTTTAAAAAGTTATTTGTATTTAAATGATTTTTTGTCAAAGAAAGTCGGCACTGCCAATAAGTTTGAGTTGTAAAGTTATTATCATTTCCAGAATTTAAGTTAAGTGAAACGCAAAACTTATGATGTTCTCTTTCAAGTTCCTGAACTGCCGAAAAGTTAGAAAATACATAAGGTTCTTTATAAATTACTTTGTTGCATGAAAAAAGAGCAGCGAGAAAAATTATAAAAAATATTTTATGAAATGTTTTATCTTTTAAATTCTTTGGCAATTTAGAAAAAATGTTATTTATTTAGATTAATTTAAGGCGATTATAACAAAAAGTTTTATCCTGAGCGAAAGCGAAGGATCTCAGGATATAAGCTCCGCAATATAATTTACGAGATCCTTCGCTTTTGTTCAGGATGATAATACTTTTCAAGATGGTATAGTTACCAAATTTAAAATTACAGTTTTTAGAATTTATCTAACTTTTCAATGATTATATGTATCTTTTGATTGGACTAGGAAATATTGGTAAAGAATATGAAATAACAAGACATAATTTTGGTTTTTTACTAATTGATCAAATTATCGCTGATTATGGTTTTTCTTTGCTTTCTGCTAAAAAGTTTAGCAGTGAGGTTTTTAGTGGAGAAATTTTAGGTAAAAAAGTTATAGCTCTTAAACCACAAACATTCATGAATCGTTCAGGAATAGCAGTTTCAGAAGCTGCAAATTTTTATAAGATTGATGTAAAAAATATTTTGGTTTTGCATGATGAAATTGATTTAGAATTAGGAAAAGTAAAAGTTAAAATTGGAGGAGGAAGTGCAGGGCATAATGGTTTAAAATCAATAGACGCATCAGTTGGAAAAGATTATATGCGTTTGCGTCTTGGTGTTGGAAGACCTATCAATAAGGAATATTCTACAGCGGATTACGTACTTGGTAAATTTACTTCAGATGAGTTATTGAGAGTTTCTAAAATTAACGAAAAAATTTCTGATTTGATAGAAGAGCTATTTGAAGGTAGGATGGAAGATTTTATTAATAAGTTCTATAGATAATTTTCAGAGTCTTTTTAGAGACTCTGAAAAATAATTTTGTTTCTGCCGATTATTGATTTTTCAAAAAATCTTTATAAGAAGCTTCATCCATAGTGTCGTCTAAGTCAGCAGAATTGCTGATCTTAACTTTAGCAATCCAACCATTTTCGTAAGATGAATTGTTTACTAGTTCTGGTTGAGAAGTTAGAGAATCGTTAGCTTCTAGTACTTCTCCTGAAACAGGAATATAAACATCACTTGCTGATTTTGAAGATTCTACAACTGCAAAAGCGTCATGTTTATTGTATTTATTACCAACTTTTGGCAATTCAACATAAACTAATTCTCCCAAAGCTTCTGCTGCGTATTCGGTAATACCAATTGTTGCAACATCGCCTTCAACTTTAATCCATTCATGATCTTTAGTAAATTTCATTTTTACTCCTTAAATTTTTATTATTTTTTTACTGATTTAGTTTTAGCTTCTACAAAGACTGGAGAAGCTAAAACTGCTGGAATTTCACGGTCACGAACAACAGCAGTTACTTCATCACCAACTTTTGCTAAAGTTGTATCAAAGTAACCTTGACCAATTGAAACTTTTAAATTTGGTGAAAAACCACCACTTGATAAAGTGCCAATTTTTATACCATTTTTTCTAATTTCTGTACCCTCGCGAGCAATGCCTCGATCAAGCAATTTAACTCCAATTCTTTTGCGTTTTGCACCTTCAGCTTTTTCTTTTAAAACTCTGTCTGATCCAATGAAAGAAGTATTACTTTTGCTTACAACCCATCCCAAAGCAGCTTCAATTGGAGAAGTTGTATCATCTAAATCATGTCCATAAAGTGGATAACCCATTTCTAAACGAAGTGAATCACGTGCCCCAAGGCCAATTGGTTTTACTTCAGAAAGAGCTGAAAGGTCAAGCCAGAATTTTGCGGCAGCTGAATTTGGAATTGAAACCTCAAAACCATCTTCTCCCGTATAGCCGGTTCTACTGATAAAAACTTCTTCGCCAGATTTTAATTTATAAAAACCGATATTCATGTAAGGCAATTCGCTTAGACTTCCTGAAGATAAAAATTTGTTTAAAATTTCTTCTGCTTTTCCACCTTGTACAGCAATCAAAGATCTGTCAGAAAGTTCAGTAAAAGAAATTCCTGATGGTAAGTTTTTTCTAATCCAAGCAGAGTCTTTTTCTTTGCAACCAGCGTTTAAAACAATGAAAAATTTTGTGTCAGTTAATTTTGTGATAATTAAATCGTCAATAATGCCACCTTCTGGATTGGTCAAAACTGTATACTTTGCCAAATTTGGGGTGCTTAAAGAAAAATCAGTTGGAGTTATGTAAGATAAGAATTTTATAACTTCACTTCCTTCAATGAAGAACTGTCCCATATGAGAAACGTCAAAAATACCAACATTTCCAGAACGTGTCCATTCGTGTTCTTTAAGCATTCCGTCTGGATATTGTACTGGCATGTCATATCCAGCAAATTCAACCATTTTTGCTCCTTGGCTACGGTGAGTTTGATTTAAAGCGGTCGTTTTCATAATTTGTACTTATTTTAATTTATTCAACTTTTGGGGCAGAAGTTTTATCTGTATTTGGAGCAACTTCATTTTCTTGTTCTTTGCTAATTGATTCTAGTTCTTTAGAAATGGATTTGCTAGAAACGTTAGAAAGAGAAGCTAAAACTAGACAGTTTAACATAAAAATCGCAATTAATATCATTGTTATCTTTGAAATTAAACTGGCAGATGCTTTGCTTGAAATTAATGCATTTGCACCACCGTTACCACTTCCAATACCACTTAAAGAGTCACCATCCGATTTTTGTAATAAAACCAGTATAACCATTATTACAGCGATAATAACTTGAAAGATTAGCAAAAATAATTGAAGTTTTTCCATTTTAATTTGATTTTAGGGAATTATTCTTTGGAATTCTTGAAAAGAGAGTTGCAGTCAGAATAACTAATAAATTTTATCTGACAAGTTTTTATTTACCAAATTGTGTTAATTATCCTTTGCTATAAATGAATAAGAAAGTTGATGAGTAATTTAATTATAAACACAAAAATTGATCATAATCTGGCTAAAAAAGCTAAAACTTTGATTTCAAATTGTGGTTTTTATGATTCTAAAGTTTTATTTGTAACGGACGAAAAAATTTGGAGAAACTCAAAGAATTTTTTTGAGCAAAGTTTTTTAGAAAGCAATAAAGTGAACTTAATCTTAAAAAATGCTCAAGCTGATGAAAAGAATCTAAATAAAATATTTAGTAATATAGAAGATTGTAATCTTATAATTGCTTTAGGAAGCGGAGTAATTAGTGATTTATGTAAATTTACGTCTGCACAAAAAAATATTCCCTACATAGTTTTTGCTTCTGCTGCTTCAATGAACGGTTATTTATCAAAAAATGCTTCAATTAAAATATCTGGTCATAAAAAAACTTTACCAGCAACTTTGCCAGTAGCAGTTTTTTGTGATTTGGGAATTTTGAAGAAAGCGCCAAAAAGACTCACCAAAGCTGGAATTGGAGACTTGATGTGTTTTTATAATTGTTGGTTTGACTGGTATTTATCTAATCAAATTTTGGGAACTAAATTTGAGGAGAAAGCATTTTTATTATTAGAAAAAGAAATGAAATTTTTTGTTAGTAATTTCAAAAAATTTTCTCTGCAAGATGATAATTTAATAAAAATGCTGATAGAAATTTTATTATTATCTGGACATTCAATGACAATTGCTGGTGGTTCTTATCCAGCAAGTCAAGCTGAGCATTTGATTGCTCATACAATTGATATGAAATACAAAAAAATTGCTAAGGAAAAACTTCATGGTGAATTAATTGCTGTTACAACTTTAGTTACTGCAAAATTACAAAAAGATTTGCTTAAAAAAACAAATTTAGAAGTTTTGTATAATAGTGAAAAAGAAATTAAAAAAAGTTTGACTGGTTTTTTTGGTAAAAAAGTTGCTTTGCAATGCTTTTTAGAATATCAAGAAAAGCTTGAGCTAATAAAGAAAGTAGAAAATCTTTCCAAGAAGTGGAAAATAGTTAAAAAGGATTTGTTAAAAATTCATTTTGACGAATTAAAAATAAAAGAAATTTTCAGTCATTTCAAAATTAATAATTCAATAAAATCTTTGGGTCTTTCAAAAAGACAGTTTCAGAAATGTGTTTCAAATGCTAAGTTTATTAGGAATAGGTTTACTTGTTTAGACCTTTTGTAGAATTAAGTTTATCACAAGATTTTGAATTTACGATAAACTGAGATTCTTAGCTATAAAGAACGTAACCATGATTACGAACTGTGTGGAGGTGTTTAGGTTGTTTTGGATTATCTTCAATTTTTTTACGTAAGCGAGTGATTTGCACGTCAATACTGCGTTCATCAATTTCTCCACAAAGGATTGAAAGTTTTTCACGCAAGACAGTTTTTCCTTTTTCTTTACATAAAATTGCTAGAATTTTCGCCTCGCTATCAGTTAAATGAATATAGCTTTCTCCTTTTTTAAGACGCGATTCTGCATAACTGAAAGAGAAGTCTCCAAAATGACAAAAGTTTGAATCATCAATATTCTTAACTGTTCTTCTAAGAATGTTATTCATTCTTAAAAGCAGCTCTTTTGGTTCAAAAGGTTTTTGCATATAGTCATCTGCTCCAGTTTCTAGGCCTCTAATTCTATCTTGAGATTCTCCTCTGGCGGTTAACATTATAATTGGTAACTTTGAACTTTTTCTTAGATTTTCAGTAAAATCTATTCCATTTTCATTAGGCAACATTACGTCAACAATTAGAAGATCAAATGCTGAACTTTCCATTATAATTCTTGCTTCAGTTGTGTCTTTCGCTAAGGAAACTTGAAAGCCATTTTCTTCCAAAAATTTACCCAAAAGATTTCTCAGTCTAGTATCGTCATCAATTACCAAAATATTATAATTTCTAGTCATAGATTTAAAAAGTTTGTTTTTTAACTTTTAGCAATTTGATCAAGCTTTTTCAACTTAGTTAAAAGTTTTTCCAAGTTATCAAGTCTAACCATACAAGGACCATCTGATGGAGCATTATCTGGATCTTGATGTACTTCCATAAATACAGCGGCAACACCAACTGCAACAGCAGCACTTGCTAAGGTATCAACGAATTCTCTTTGTCCTCCACTTGCACCACCCAAACCTCCAGGTTGTTGAACAGAATGAGTAGCATCAAATACAACTGGACAGCCAGTTTTTGCCATAATTGGCAAGCTTCTCATGTCTGAAACTAAAGTGTTATAACCAAAACTCACTCCTCTTTCAGTCAACATCACTTGTTCATTTCCAAAATGATCCATTTTTTTAACAATATTTGCGGCGTCCCAAGGAGCTAAAAATTGTCCCTTTTTGATATTGATTACTTTACCAGTTTTAGCAGCAGCTTCCAAAAGATCAGTTTGACGGCATAAAAATGCAGGAATTTGCAAAATGTCAACTTCCTCTTTATCGGCCAGAATACGAGAATGTTCTTCGTTATGAATATCGGTTAAAATTGGACATTTAAATTGTTTTTTAATTTCAGAAAAAATTGGCAATGTTTTTTCAAGTCCAGCGCCACGTTGTCCTCCAACGCTTGATCTATTTGCTTTGTCAAAAGAAGCTTTATAAATGAAGTTAATTCCTAATTGGTCGCAAATTCTTTTTATGTTGCTTGCCATCATAAGGCTATGTTCAAGAGATTCGGTTTGGCAAGGACCAGAAATCAGAGTAAAAGGAAGATTGTTGGCAATTTTGATATTTTGAATCTGAACTGTGCGCATTTGAATTATTTCTAAAAAATTAATGAAAATTAATGTGGCAAAAAAATATAATAGTGTAAGTAATTACTTTTACATAAAAGTTCAAATAATATTTTTCATATTAGTTATATGCAAAAAATATAAGCTTATGTTTTTGTATAGGATCAATAAAAAAATAAACAAAAAAGTCTTTAAATTTTTCAAAATATGTTTTCCAAGCCAATTAGCTTAATATTAGTTTATATTGTAACAATTATTAATATTTTTGTTATATTTTCTCCTTTTTTAGCCCTAGTAATTCCTTTCGTGGATATTGAGAATAGCACAATTATTCTTAATAGTAGTCTTTACCAAAAAATAAAATTCATTGCTTGTTTTATACTATTTTTAACAAGCTTTTTTATGTTGATTTACCTGATGTTGGATATGTTATTTGGATTTTCTGTTAGATCTTCTCTAAAAAACTGTGTTCGTCATGAAAAGCTAAAAGATTATGATTTTCTGAGTGGAGTATTTGATCAAGTAAAAAATAAATTTGGTGAAAAATCGGTGCGTTTATATGTTAAAAATTCAAACGAAATTAACGCTTATGCAGTTAGTAGTTTTGGAACGAAAGCAATTGTTTTAACTAGTGGTTTAATCAATCACTATTTAATGCAATGTCAAGATGCAAAAAAGTTTCTTTATATGTTAAGAAGTATTATGGGACATGAAATGTCACATTTGATTAATAAAGATTTTTTACCAACTTTTCTTATAATCACCAATCAAAAAGTAACAAATTTCATTTCTTCATTTTTGAAAATTATTTTTATTTTTATTTCCAGAATACTTTCTTTAATGCCTTATGGTGGTAGAACTTCATCTTCTCTGATGATTGAGTTTTACAATATCTCTAGTTACTTTTTGACAGCTTTTAATCGTTTCATAGTTTATGGAATATATGAGTTTTTGCGTCGTTTTATTGGCAGAAATATTGAGTATCGTTGTGATAAGCAATCAGCGCAGGCTTTTGGTGGAACAAATATGGCTTCCGCTTTGGCAATGTTGGGTAAAAGTGGTTATTTTACTTTATTTTCAACTCATCCAGCAACCGCAAGAAGAATTAAAAAAGTTCAAAATATAAAGATGAAAGATAGTGTTATTGGAGCTAGATTTTTTGATTCAATTGCGAATTATTTTGCCTTGATGTTTCTGGTTATAATTTGCTTAGTTTTTGCTAAAAATGCAGGAGTTGATTTGATGGTTAGAGAATATTTAAGAAATCACGAGACTCTGAATAATCAGATTTATGGACTAGTTAAAATTTTAGCTAAATTCTTTTGAAAATTTTAAAAATGAGAAATTTAAAAACTCTTTGCGATCTTGTTTCTTTACAAGGCTTGAAAATTAATAATGAAAAGCTTTTAAATTTTAAAGAAAAAGGTGTTTGGCGTAGTTTTTCCCATAAAGATTTCTTGGATAATGTATTTCATTTTGCTTGTGGTTTAAAAGAAATTGGTTTGCAAAAAGATCAAACTATAGCAATTTTTTCTTATCAAAATCCAATTTGGTTAATTGCCGATTTAGGATCAATTTTAGCTGGCGCAGTAACAGTTCCAATTTTTCACAATATTTCAAAAGAAAATTTATCATATGAAATTTCAGATGCTGAAATTTCATATATTTTTACCGATAACTTTGAATATTTTAATCTTTTAGAAAATAACAGTTTCAATCTTAAAACTATTACTTACGGTTTTCAAAAAGCAGGATCCTTAACCTTTGAAGAGTTATTGAATATAGGAAAAAAAGCTGCAGATAGTCAAAAGTACGTTTTTGAAGATTTTGCAAATGAAAAGAAAGCAAAAGATTTAGCAACAATAATTTATACTTCAGGAAGCACTGGAAAGCCAAAAGGTGTTGAAATTACTCATCATAATTTGATTACTCAAATAAAAGCCACAATTGAAACTTTTCCACTTAAGAAAAACGATGTTGTTTTATCTTTCTTGCCTTTGGCTCATATTTTTGAGCGTATGGTAATGATGTTTTATTTAACTCAAGGAGTTTCAATATATTTTGCCGATGATACAAAAAATGTCGGAACTTTACTAAAAGAAGTGAATCCAACTTTGATGACTGTTGTTCCAAGAGTTTTGGAAAAAGTTTATATCCGTATCAAAGAAAATGTTGATAACTCTTCTGGTTTCAAAAAATATTTGGGAAAAATTGCATTAAAAAAAGCTTTCCTAAACTCTGAGCGTAAGAAAAATATTTCTGATAAAATTTTCGATGGTTTAGTTTATAAAAAATTTCGTGCTGCACTTGGAAATAAAATGCGTATGATGATATGTGGAGGTGCTTCTTTATCTTTGGAGTTACAAGAATTTTATAAAAATATAGGAGTTAATTTATATTGTGGTTATGGATTAACGGAGGCTTCACCTGTACTTGCTGCAAATAATGAAAAGTTTAATAGAATAGGTACTATTGGTAAAGTCTTCCCTTTTGTAGAACTAAAAATTGCTGATGATGGAGAGTTACTGGCAAAAGGTGATAATATTATGAAAGGATATCATAAAAGCCCAGAAAAAACTGCAGAAGTGATTGTTGATGGTTGGTTAAAAACAGGAGATCTAGCCCAGATTGATAATGATGGTTTTGTAAAAATAATTGGGCGTAAGAAAGAGCTTTTTAAAACTGCAAATGGCAAATATGTTTGTCCAGTTCCAATTGAGCAGAAATTAGTGCAGAATCTTGGTTTTTTGATTGGTTCTATTGTAATTGCCGAGGGAAAAAAGTTTACAACAACAATATTATTTCCTGATTTTGAGATAATTTCTAAAACAAAAGAGAAACTGAAATTTGTTGGTGATGATATTGATTTCTTTAAATCTAAAGTTTTACAAAACTTTGTGCAAAAAAATTTAGATAAGATTAATGAGGATTTAAATCATTGGGAACAAATTCAGAAGTTTTTCATAGCTTCTGATTCTATATCAATTGAGTCTGGTGAAATTACGCCTTCAATGAAATTAAAGCGCAGCATTTTAGAAGAGAAATATAAAAGTGTAATTGATGAATTTTATAACAATTCTAATTAAGAGAAATTTTGCAAAACTTCATTAATTGCTTTGGTAATTTTTTTTAAATCAGATTGTTTTATATTCAAAGCTGGCATTACGTAGATACAATTTGCAAAAGGTCGCAAGAAAACTTTTTTATCAATAAAAGTTTTTCTCAATTCAAAAATCTTTTCCCAGTTACATTCAATTTCAACTACACCTAAAGATCCTAAAACTCTTACATCTTTGACATTTTTATATTTACGAAATTTCTTAAATTCTTTAGATAAGAACTTTTCTTGTTTAGTAACTTTTTCTTCGTAATTACAATTTTCAAATAAATCCAAAGAAGCATTTGCTGCTGAGCAGGCAAGAGCATTTCCCATGAATGTTGGTCCATGCATTAAAGCATTTTCCAAAGAATTGCTTAAAAAACTTTTGAATATTTCTTCTCTAACTAAAGTTGCTGCTAGAGTCATGTTTCCACCTGTTAAAGCTTTTCCTAATATTAGAATATCTGGTTTTATACTGGCATAATCAAAAGCAAATTTTTTACCTAAACGATAAAAACCAACTGCGCATTCATCAGCAATAAAGAGAATTTGATATTTTTTTGCTATATTAAAGATTTCTTTTAAAATATTAACTTCATGAAATTTCATCGCTCCAGCGCATTGTACAAGAGGTTCAATAAAAATTCCCGCTAAAATATTTCTATTTTTTTTAACAAAATCTTCAAAAGAATTTAATTCATTTTGTGTGGTTGGTAATTTAAGAGAAAAATTATTTAAAAGTAATTTTTTAAATTTTTGATGCATTCCAGATTCTAAATCAGCCAAAGACATTGCACCGCTTGTATCTCCGTGATAAGAATTTTTGAATGAAATAAACTTTGTTTTTTCTTTTTCTTTTTTATTGATGTGAAATTGCCAAGCAATTTTCATCGCCACTTCTACAGCAGTAGATCCAGAGTCGGAGAAAAAAACTTTATCCATTTCACTGAATTTACAAAGTCTATAAGCTAATTTGTAAGTTTGCTCATTGGCAAATCCAGCCAACATAATGTGGGGTAGGGTTTTGGCTTGTTTGCAAATTTCTTGAATTAGGTGAGGGTGATTATAACCGTGAGCAACTGACCACCAAGAAGATATTCCATCAATTAAAACTGTACCATCTTTTAAATATATTCTGCTGCCTTTTGCTTTTTCAACTTCAAGTTGAGGAAGATGATTTTGCATTTGAGTATAAGGCAACCAAATATGATGTGATCCAAGATTTATGTTATTCATTTAGATAAAGTTAGGATCAATTTTTACGGCCATTTTAGTCCAAGTATTTTCAGGATAGGTTAACTTTAGATGTTGAAAAATTCTTGTAGATTCTTCTTTCAAACCAATTTTATAGTAAATCTCAACAATTCTGAAATAAGCTTCTGGAGTTTGTGAAGTTAAGCGATATCTATTTATAACTTCAGTGAAATTTTCAATTGCACCAACAAAGTTTTTATTATTCATTTGATAGCGACCAATTGACATTTTGGTTCCGGCTAAATGTTCATCTATAAAATCAATTTTATTTCTTGCATCCTTTGCATATTCTGTCTCAGGAAAACGTACAATCAACTCACGAAATGAGTAAGAAGACTGTTGAGTGTCATCTTGAGCACGGTCAATTTGTGGAATTTGATTATAAAAAGATAAACCCTTCATGTAAGTCATATAAGGTACATTTTCATTTGCTGGATTTAATCTTACAAAATCATCTACAATACCAATTAGTTTTGCATATTCTTCTTCTTTATAATAAGCATAAACAGCCATTGCTTGTGCTTTTGATGACCATTTAGAAAAAGGATATTCATCATCAATTTTACTAAATTCTTCTGCAGCTTCGTTATAATTTTTCTTTTTTAACATCTCCATTGCTTTTGTATAAGACATTTCAGGGCTCTTAATTTCTTCCTTTTTTTTCTTAGAACAAGAATTAAGACAAAATATAGATACTAATAAGATGATAATTTTTAAAGTTTTTGTCATAATTTTAATTTTTTTGTCTTACTGTTATGCTTAGTTTATGAGCTTCTAAACCTTCGCAATTAGACATAATAGCTGTATCTTTGCTTAGTTTTTTAAAAGAATTTTCGCTGCATGAAATTAAAGAAATTCTTTTCATAAAATCGTAAACTGAAAGACCACTTGAAAATTTTGCTGATGCTGAGGTTGGTAAAGTATGACTTGGTCCAGCAATATAATCTCCAATACTTTCAGGAGTATATTTTCCTAAAAAAATCGCACCAGCATTATTAATTTTAGGATAAATTTTTTCAGCATTTTTAGTTGCAATTTCAAGATGTTCTGGAGCTATAAAATTTGCTAAATTTACTGCGTCAGATAAATTCTTAACTAAGAAAACTGCTGAATTTTTTATGCTTTCCTTAACTATTTCTTTTCTCTGTAAAGTTTTTGATATATTTTTTATAGACTTACAAAATTCTTCTGCAAAATTTGAATCATCAGTAATTAAAAAAGCTTTAGAATCGTGTCCATGTTCAAGTTGAGACAATGCATCATAAGCAATCCAGTTAGGATTATTATTTTTATCAGCAATAATTGTTATGTCTGTAGGTCCTGCAATCATATCAATACCAACTTCGCCGTAGACAGATTTCTTAGCGTAAGCAACATAAGCATTTCCTGGACCAACAATTTTATTAACTTTGGAAATTGTTTTTGTTCCATAAGTAAGAGCTGCAATTGCTTGAGCTCCTCCTACTTTGTAGATTTTTTTAATACCACAAATTTTAGCAGCATATAAAACTGCGTTATTTATTTTACCAGAATTACTAGGAACACAAATAGAAATATCTTTGACTTTTGCAACTAAAGCAGGAATTGCAGACATTAAAACTGAACTTGGATAAGAAGCGCTTCCACCTGGAACATAAATTCCAACCGATTCAATATTTCGCCATAAATTACCAAGCTTAGTTCCACTTGAATCGGTAAAAATGAAATCTTTTGGTAATTGTTTGGTATGGTATAATTTTATTCTTTTAAAAGCGTTGTTTAAAGCTGTTTTTAATTCTTTTGGTAAAGCTTTTGAAGCTTTCTCTATATCTTTTTCACTGACTACAAAATCTTGTGCTTTTTTGAAGTTTGTTTTGTCGAATTTATTTGCTAACTCAATTAAAGCTTTGTCTCCTTCTTTTAGGGTTTTAGAAATAATTTCCTCAACTTGTTTAGCTACTAAAAAGTCTGATTTATGAGCTTTTGTTATAAATTTGTAAAATTCTTCATTTTCAGAGCCAATAAGATTGGTTTTAAGATTATTTTTGACTGAAAAAACTTTCATTAAATTATTCTAAATTTGGTTAAATGGTGATTTTTAGATGCTAAATTCTTATAATCATTCAAATTTTTTTTGTACTTCAATTATTTGTCCTACCTCAATTCCAAGCTTTTGGCATAAACCGCCATTAATTTCTAAAACTTTAATAACTTCTTTTTCAGATGAAATAGTTTTAAGTGAGTAAGGGGTTGCGTTCTGGAAAATGTTCACAATCTGATTATTCTTATCAATAAAGAGCATATCAAGAGAAATTTTGGTATTTTTCATCCACATATTGATTATTTCTTCATTTTCAAAAGTAAATAACATGCCATAATTGGGATCTAAATATTCTAAATTCATTAATCCTATAATTTTTTTGTTTTGATTATCAGCTATTGCTACAAGAAAATCAGTCACTAATGTTTTATCTTGATTAAGAATTTGCAACTTAACATTGTAGTTTTTAAGATTACTGTTGAATGCAACATCACTTTTTTCATCATAATTGTTTGGTGAAATATATATTATCCCAATAACAGCAAAACAAATTAAAGTATTAATAATGAAGCGTCCAAATGTAATTTTTGATTTTAAATTTGCGCTCAAGTTTTTTTTATTTTTCATAATCTTTTTTTTAAATTTTCATCAAGCAAGAAGTGAAGATAAAACTAATAATAGCAACCCAAAACAAGCTCCAACCAAGATAAAATCTAACATAATTGACATCAAGAGAAAACTGCAAATAATGGATTTTTTAGGAAATGTTGTGGTAGAAAAGGAAGATAGCAGTATGTTGGCTGATAAAATGAGAGTTTTTTACAAAGAAGAAAAGAAAGATTTTGATGATTCTGAGAAAGAAGTAAAAGTTGATTTATCAAAAAATTTAAAAAAACCGAAAAAAAATAAGCAGTCTTCTGATATTAAAAGTTCATCAATTAAAAGAATTGACGCTGTTGGAAATGTTAAGATATTTACGAAAGAATATGTTGCAAATGGAGATTTTGGATATTATGACCCAAAGAATAACATTTTTGTGTTAGAGAAAAATGTAACTGTCAATAATGGAACTTCCGTTGCAAGTGGTAACAAATTTATTTATGATATTACAACCAAAAAGGGTAACTTTATTGGTCAAAAAGATCAAATAGTGAAAAAAGAAAATCCTAAAAGTGGTGATAGCAGAGTTGTGATAGTTATAGGAAATGATTTAAAAGATCAAAGAAAAACAAGTAAATCAAATGATTAAAACTTTAAGTGCTAAAAATTTAAGTAAAAAATACGGAAAAAGAACAGTCATTCGTGACATTAGTTTTGAAATAAAGCAAGGTGAAGTGGTTGGTTTACTTGGTCCTAATGGTGCTGGGAAAACGACATGTTTTTATATGATAGTTGGCCTTGTTAAGGCTAATATGGGAAATATTTTTATCAATCAACTAGATATAACTTCAATGCCAATGTATCAGCGTGCACAGCTTGGAGTTGGTTATTTACCTCAAGAAGCCTCAATTTTTCGAGGTATGAATGTTGAAGATAATATTTATTCAATTCTTGAGATTGTTGAAAAAGATAAAAACAAAAGAAAAACAAGGCTAGAAGAGTTATTAGAAGAGTTTTCAATTACTCATATTAGAAAGTCTCATGCTCTTGCTTTGTCAGGAGGCGAAAGAAGAAGAGTCGAAATTGCTAGAGCTTTAGCTGCAAATCCATCTTTTATTTTGCTTGATGAGCCTTTTGCTGGTGTTGATCCAATTGCTGTTAATGATATAAGATTAATGGTTTCTCATCTTACAAGCAAAAATATCGGTATTTTAATTACAGATCACAATGTTCGCGAAACTTTATCAATTGTTGATCGCGCATATATTGTTTATGATGGAATAATTCTTACTTCTGGTTCAAAAGAGGAAATTGTTAATAATGAAAAAGTAAGAAAAGTTTATTTGGGAGAAGATTTTAAAATTTAAAAAAACTTTTTTATTCCACTTTTCTGGAATCAAAATATTTCAAAAATCTTTTTAGAAGACTGTAATCAGAATGTTAAAACTATAATTTTATAATGATTAAAAAAGCCATTAAAAATTTTTTTGAATTAGAAGCGGCAACAGGAATAATACTTTTTATTGCTACTGCGGCATCTTTGTTTGTTGCAAATTCAGATGGTTACAATTTTTACTCTGAATTCTTCAATATATCTTTACCAATAAACATAGATTTTATAAATCTTTACAAAGATCTTTCATTAAGAGATTGGATCAATGATGCTTTAATGGCCATATTCTTTTTTTTGATTGGTTTGGAATTAAAAAAAGAAGTTTTAATTGGTCATTTATCCACTAAAGAAAAACTTGCTTTTCCTGCTATTGCTGCCGTTGGCGGAGTTGTCTTTCCAGCATTAATATTTGCTATTTTTAATTATGGTAACGACGAAAATCTGCGTGCTTTTGCTGTTCCAACAGCAACTGACATTGCTTTTACCTACGGCATTCTATGTTTATTTGGTAAATCTTTTTCAAATTCTCTAAAAATATTTATAGTGGCATTGGCAGTCATTGATGACTTAATTGCAATTGTAATTATAGCATTTTTTTACACTCAAGAGTTGAAATTAATATATTTGGTTTTCTCTGCTTTGCCTTTGCTTGGTCTATATTTACTGAATCAAAAAAAATCTAATAAAATTTCTCTATATGTTATATTGGGATTATTTTTATGGTTAATGGTTTTGAAGTCAGGAATTCATGCTACAATAGCTGGTGTTATTGCAGCAATATTTATTCCTCTTAAAATTAGAAATGAAAAACCTCTTGAGAAGGTTACTCATAAAATTGCACCAATGATAAATTTTCTGATATTGCCAGTTTTTGCTTTTGCAAATTCTGGTATCAAAATTGCAAATTTCTCATTTGATACAATTTTACAACCCTTGGTAAGCGGTGTTATATGTGGTATGTTTTTTGGTAAACAAATAGGAATAATGCTTTTTAGTTTTATTGCAGTAAGTTTGAAAATTTCTTCTCTTCCAAGCGGAACAAATTGGAAAGAATTTTACGCAGCTTCTATTTTTACTGGTATTGGCTTTACTATGAGCATATTTATTGCAGGACTTGCATTTGTAAAAAATGATACAATTGCTAAGATAATGCTTGACGAGGTAAAATTGGCAATTTTAATTGGCTCCATTCTTTCTATATTATATGGAAGCTTAGTTACTCTTATTTCAAAACAACAACATCGACAATTATGAAAAATAAAAATAAAGCTTTTTCTTTGATTGAACTCTCAATCGTAATCTTAATCATAGGTATTCTTATTGCCGGTGTTACCAGTGGCAGTAGATTAGTTAATGCATCAAAATTACAGACTGCTCAAACTGTTACTCAAAGTGCTCCGGTTACAAGTATTAAGGGATTAGTTCTTTGGTTAGAAACTTCAATGGAAGATAGCTTCGTTACTGGTGAAAATGTTGATGCAACAAACATCAGCCGTTGGAATGATCGCAATACTCAAGCAGTTTATAAATACTATGCTCGTCCAGCTTCTTCTTCTTCTGCAATTCAGTTTAAATATTCTGATACTGCAGGCATAAACTCTCTTCCTTCTTTGTATTTTGATGGATCAAGCTCAGCAAACGGTTTCTTAACTCTTTCTACAGCTTCTGGTTCAGCCGTTGCTTCTCCAATTTCAACTCCAAATAACAACTTCACTTATTTTGTAGTTGCTAAAGCTGCTTCAACTGACATTTCTGCTGCAAATAGAACAGTATTTTATAATGGTTTAGTTGGAACAGATGGTTATGGTTACACAATCGGTGACAACGCTGGTTCTTCAAACTATTCAACAAGAAACATGATTTTTGGCGATGGTTCTGCTGCTGAAAATAATTTTGCTGGAACTATAACTACAGGTGCTGAAGTGGTTTCTGCTACTTCTGCTGGTGGAACTGGTGGTGCAATCTTTACTTATGTAAATGGAACTTCTGTAGGAACTGATACAACTTCAACTTCTGCTGCTCCAACAACTGGTTTTTATGTCGGTGCTAAAAACTCTACAGGTGGAAACCTTTGGAAAGGATATATTTCTGAAATCATTCTTTTTGATTCAGTTTTGAAATCTTCTGATCGTAAAGCTGTTGAGAAATACTTAGGTAAAAAATACGCAATTACTGTTGCTGAATAGTTTTAATAAAAACATAAAGCTTTAAAAAAAAGCCGAGTTCACTTTTAAAGGTAGCTCGGCTTTTTTATTTTTCTAATAGGTTTTTATTGCCTTATTTTTAAGAATAAAAAATTGATATAAACAAATGATTAATTCAATAAATAAATTTTTGGATAATACTATTGCAAGTTAATCAAATTTTAAAATTAAATGAATTTATAAAAATTTAGAAAGACACAAATTTTTTGACAGAATACTCTAGTATCTCAAGTAAAATCTAATTAAAAATATGATTGTAAACAAAGTAAATCATAATTCTCAGTCAAGTAAATCTCCTATTGCTAAAACAATAAAAGAGTCATCTGAAAAAATTAAAAAAGCTTTACATACACAAGAACAATTGCACCTTAATTTAGGTTATGTTCTTGGTCTATTTTCTTCTTCCAAATATCATGCAAAATTATCGATTGGTCATTTTATGGCATCGGTAATTCCTGCTCTAAAGCATAATCAATTTAAAATTTTTTTTAGAGGATTTCGTCCTATCGCTTTTGTTTCTTGGGCTTTACTTTCAGATGAGGTAGCAAAAAAATTTAAAGAAGGTAAGCATATTTTAACAATTGATGAATGGAAAACTGGTGATGAGATTTGGCTTGGTGAATTCATATCTCCATACTCTGATGAAGATCGTGAAGCGGTTGTAAAAAATATAAAAGAAAAAGTTTTTCCTGAAAAGACAATTAACATTCTAATCAGAAATGAAGATGGATCAGTTAAGGAAATTATTAAGGATTTTAAGCAATAATTATTTCATTAAAGCATCAATTTTATCAATAATAATTAAAGAGTTTTATGGGTTGGTTAAAAAGAATTTTTAGAGCTGTCGTAAGTGCTGTTAATCGTGCTGTTGATCCAATAGTTCAAACTATTTCTGATGCTAATAGTTGGTTGGGAAATAAGATTAGCGACGTAAAAAATGACATAATAAATGCTGTCTCTGATATTGTGAATAGTATTGACAATATCATGAATAAAATTCAGGAAGAGATTGAAAGAGTTGGTGATCAAATTGTTGACGAGGTGAAAGATGGCCTAGGAAAGTTGATTGATGGAATAAATTCCTTGGGCAGTAAATTTGATGATTTGGTGACTGAAAATATCAAAGATCAAATCAAAAATGATTTTAATTATTTGTCGTCAATCATGCAGTCAGTGCGCGAGAATGGAACAAATGCATTTAGTGCAATTTTGCAAGGCGATTTAGCTGGTATTGAAGATGCTTTGCGTCAAAGTGGCAAAGATTTTGAAGATAGTTCAAAGCAAAGATTAAGAGAATATGATGATCAGATTCACGAGATTGGTCGTGATTACGATGATTACTTGCATTATATTACTGAGCCGGTGGTTGATGCTATGCAATATGTGCGTGATGAAGTTGTTAAGCCAGCTTGGAATGAGTATCGTCAAACTTTAAATGAATTAGCTGAGAAAGTTGAAGACGAAGTGATAAAACCAACAATTGATCGCGCGGTTGCTGAGCTTGATAAATTAGTGGCTGAAGTTGCTCCTGCTGAATTTGAAGAACAATATTTGCGCGCCAAGGCAGCAATTGAAGATGCTGTTAATAAAATTCAAGAAGTTCGTGACGATGTAAAAGAAACTCTCAAGCAAATTGAAGATGAGTTGGTGAAAGCTGGACACATGATTGACGACATGAAGGTACAGATTGTTGAGATGGCTGCAGTGATTGCAGTTGGCTTTGTTCCAGGTTTTGGAGCTTTATTATCAATTGCTTTACAAGTTGTGCTTGATGAGGTTCACGGTCGTGAATCACTATTTGATGAATTATTATCTGGTGATTTTTCTAACTTAGACAAAGTTATAATTGCTGCTGCTCAGGCTTATGTTGGAGTTAAAGGAGTTGAGGAATTTCAGAAAATTAAAAGTGCTGCAGAAGCCATAAATATGATGGCGAAACATGTTCCTCAAATTGCTCAATATTCTAAAGAAATATCAATGGCTGCGCAAGCTTATGAAATTTATTCCAAGGTTAATCAATATAAGGATGTTGCGGATGCTTTAATTAATGGTGATTTGAAGTCATTAGCGATTAATTCATTAGAACTTGTTGGTCAAGAATTTGCTCAATATGCTGTGGCTGATGTTGCGAGTTATGTTAATCAAATTGCACCACAGATTGATTTGGTAAAAGTGATTACCAGCAAAGAATTAATCAGTGCTATGATTGACGGTGATTTTGGTGTGATTAAAGATGGAGTTTTATCGGCAATTTCTAAGGAAGCGGCAACTTACTTAAACGGCAAATTGCCAGATATAACACAAAATATTCTTAATGCCGATGATATTGAGAATTTATTTAATGGCAAAACTGCATCTTTGAAAAATAAGTTAAAAGATGTGCTTGGTGATGCGGTTTTAAATCAGATTAGTAGCTTTATTGATAATGGTGAATTGCTTGATTCTCTTAAGTCAGTGCAGTTGGGCAACATCAAAGAAACTGCTTTATCAATGATTGGTGACAAAGCAGGATCTTACGTCAATCAAATGTTACCAAGTGCCTTCAATAACATTTTATCTTCTGCTGATATTCAGAATTTAATTGTGAATGGCAAAGTGTCAGATCTTGAAGCAAAGGCGAAAGATTTTTTGAGTGGCGGTTTAAATCAATATTTAGCTCAAGTTTTGCCAGCTAATTTACAAAACATTGCTTCGCTTGATGTGTTAAAAGATATGATTAAAGGTGATGTTTCTGCTTTGACGAAAAATTTTGAAGGTTTATTGGCAACAGAATTATCAAATTTTGCTAGCCAGAATTTGCCTCAACAAATTTCACAATTTTTAAATGATGCAAATGTTAAAGATTTAATTAAAGGCGATGTTTCTGTGTTGAAAAATGTTCTAACTTCTGAGCTGCAAAACCAAATCTCACAATACAAAGAGCAGCTGTTAAATAATGATGCTTTGAAAACTGTGTTTGAATTTAAAAACAAGATTGAGAGCCAAATTGCTGAGGTAAATAACTATATTGATTATGCTAAAGAAACAGCGGAGCAATATAAGCAATTTGCTTTAGAATACAAAACTGAATTCGAAAATGGCATAATTTCTTATCTTGAAGATTATGAAGGTCAGTTTGAATTAACCAAAGCACAAGTTACTTCAAGTCTTGATAAAGTTAAGAGTGATTTTGAATCTTACAGCCAATTTTTTGCTGATGAATTTCGTAATGAGATTGCTGATAAAAAAACTCAGATTGACGGTTTGCTATTTGAAGCTAACGCAATTTTATCTGATCAATATGTTGCTCCAATCATTGATTCGGCAGACCAAGTGCAAAAGAAACTTAATGATACATTTTCTGATATTCAAAGCCGCTACCAAAAGAAGATAGATGAAGTTGATGCGATTGTTCAGAGTTTGAGATCAGAAGTTGAAGATAGACTTTCCGAAGTGCAGCAAACTGAAAATTACATCAGATTTGAGATTAATAATGTTGAGCAAGATTTCCTGATTCTAAAGGCTTCAACTAATATTTTGGGCAAAGAATTTTATGATAAGTTGCAATCTATAAAAGCTAATATTTTGGATATTGAAAATATTGTTAAAGAACATCTAGATGAAGTTCAAATAATTTTTAACCAAGAAAACATTAATGTTGAGCTGAATGTTTTCAAAGATCAGGTAGCGCAGATTGAACAAAATCTAATCAAAAGCAAAATCAATGCGATTGTTAGCGGCGCGATCTCAACAATTAACAGTGGTGCTGCCTCAACTTATTTAAATAGCGATTACCTTAAAAATATCATCACCAGCCACATTAAAGACTTAGCGCAATTACAGACTTATCTTGATGATGCGGCGATTAAGTTGATTGTTACTAACACTGCATCTTGGCTTAAATCAACCATCAACATCATTTCTGGCGATGCAAATGATACGACAATTAATGGTGATCGTAATTTTTCTGGTCAGCTTTTGACTGATTTTAAGGATATGAAAGGTGATGATACTAATTTAATTATTGGTGATTTTAACGGTGATGGTAAGGATGATTTTATTCGTCAAGAAAAGGGTGATGCTGATAATGATGATATAGCAACGGCGCAGGTTTATCTTTCTAAGGGTGATGGAAGTTTTTCTGGTCAGCTTTTGACTGATTTTAAGAATATGAAGGGTGATGATACTAATTTAATTATTGGTGATTTTAACGGTGATGGTAAGGATGATTTTATTCGTCAAGAAAAGGGTGATGCTGATAATGATGATATAGCAACGGCGCAGGTTTATCTTTCTAAGGGTGATGGAAGTTTTTCTGGTCAGCTTTTGACTGATTTTAAGAATATGAAGGGTGATGATACTAATTTAATTATTGGTGATTTTAACGGTGATGGTAAGGATGATTTTATTCGTCAAGAAAAGGGTGGTGCTGATAATGATGATATAGGAACTGCTCAGGTTTATCTTTCTAAGGGTGATGGAAGTTTTACTGGTGGATTTTTTAGCTCTCTTTTAACCGACTACACTTGGATGAAAGGTGATGATACTAATTTAATTATTGGTGATTTTAACGGTGATGGTAGCGATGATTTTATTCGCCAAGAAAAAGGAGTGTGGGATAATGATGATTTAAGAACCGCCGAAATTTATTTATACGATAAAGAGAAAAAAGACTACATCATCGACAATCGTGGAAATGACAATATCAGTGCGGGGTTGGGTGATGACTATATTGAGAGTGGCGATGGTAACGACGTAATAAATTACACAGCAGGCAATGATATTATTTATTCTGGTGCTGGTGATGATAATATAACTGCTGGTTCTGGCGATGATCTAGTTTACGGAGGAACTGGT
>CAZENB010000019.1:0-9739 GCA_964513555.1 uncultured Rhizobium sp.
TACAACCAAGAAATTATTAAAAATGAGATATAGTGCAAATTTAAATATAATAATTAAAGCAATTGAAAAAGCTTCTTCTCGCTTACCGCGTGATTTTATGGAGTTGGAAAATTTACAAAGTAATCCATTGTCGGCTTCAAAATTCTCTACTGCTTGTTATAATAAAATTAAGCAAACTTTAGCTGAAGATTTGTTAAAATTTCGTCCAGAATATAACTTAATTTTTTCTGATGGTCAGGAAATAATTAACAAAAAAGATGCTGAATATTGCTATACAATTTTCCCAGTTGATGGTATTGCAAATCTTTCTAGAGCTAATCCGCACTTTGCTGTTGCAGTTGCCTTAGAACATATTTCTTCTCAAGGTCAAAAAGAATCAATATCAGTTGCTATTAATAATATCGTTGGAAATGAACTTTACTATTGTGAAAAAGGTTTTGGGGCATATGTCAGTAACCGTAGAATAAGAGTTTCAAAACGATCTAATAATGAAACTTTTATAGTTGCTGCTGACAGTTTGGATTTGGCAAAAAAAGAATCATCTAAAAATTTATCATTACAAAATTATGGTTGCAAAACTTTAGAAATTGCTTATTTAGCTTCCTCAAAGGTTGATGCCGTTATAATGCAAAATAATAAGCTAATAAAACCATTCACTTTGCTTGCCAAAGAAGCTGGTGCTAAAATTATTGAAAGTGAAAAAAATACTTTTGCTGGTAATGGTTTAATTGACTTGATGTAACAAAGAAAAATTTAAAATAGATATGCAATTTATTGATGAAGCAAAAATATATCTTCAAGCTGGAAATGGCGGAAATGGTGCTTCAAGTTTTAGACGTGAAAAATTTATTCCTCGTGGTGGTCCTGATGGGGGAGATGGAGGAAGAGGTGGAAGTATAGTTTTTGAAGCAATTAAAGATTTAAATACTTTGATTGATTTTCGTTTTCAACAGCAATTTATTGCTAAAAGTGGTGTTAAGGGTCATGGCAGCAACAAAAATGGCATTTCAGGAGATGACTTAGTTTTAAGAGTTCCTGTTGGAACGCAGATTTTTTCTGAAGATGAAGAAGAGCTGCTTGCTGATATGACGCAAGATAAACAAATGGTTGTTATTGCAAAAGGTGGAAGAGGTGGTCTTGGAAACTCTAATTTTAAAAGTTCAACAAACCGTGCCCCAACATATGCGCAAAAAGGAGAGGAAGGTCAAAATCTTTGGGTTAATTTAAAACTTAAGTTGCTTTCTGATGCTGGTTTACTTGGATTACCTAATGCTGGAAAATCAACTTTTTTGTCTGTCACAACTAGAGCAAAGCCGAAAATTGCTGATTATCCTTTTACAACTTTGAAGCCACAACTTGGTGTAGTTTATATTGATAATAATGAGTTTGTTTTAGCAGATATTCCTGGTTTAATAAAAGGTGCAAGTGAAGGAAAAGGTTTGGGAGATCGTTTTCTAAAACACGTTGAAAGATGTGGTGTTATGTTGCATTTAATCGACGCAAGTGCAGAAGATGTTGTATTGAGTTACACAACAATTAGAGACGAACTTTTTGGGTATAGTGAAGATTTACTTAAAAAAGATGAAGTAATAGCATTAAATAAAATTGATCTTTTGAGTGATGAAGAAATAAAAGATAAAACTTCTCAGTTAAAAGAATTTCTTAAATCTCAAGGTGTTAAAAGAGTAAAAATATTTGCTATATCTGGCGCAACTTCCAAAGGAACCAAAGAGGTTTTGCGCGAACTTGATAAAAAAATAAAGAAATACAAAGAAGCGGAAAATAATAATGATATTAAAAGCGAATAAAAAAGCTGCCTTAATTACTGGTGGAGCAAAAAGAATTGGTAAAGAAGTTGCTCTTAGTCTTGCTTCGCAAGGTTATGATGTTGTTATCAGTTATAACAAATCTGATCTTGATGCAAAAAAATTATCTGAAGAAATAGTTAGAAAATTTTCTGTAAAATGTGAAATTTTTTCATGTGACTTAAAATATGAGAAAGGAGCTAAAGAATTGATAAAATTTGCTATAAAAAAATTTCCATACCTAAGTCTTTTAGTTAATAATGCTTCAATTTTTAATAAGTCAAAATTTCTTGAATCAAAATATTATGAACTAAATGATAACCTAAATATTCATTTAATTTCTCCTTTGTTGTTATCTAAAATTTTCGCAGATTATGTTGTAACTAACAAAATAGAAGATGCTCAGATTATTAATATGGTAGATAAAAATATTGTTCGTTTTGATACTAGTTATTTTTACTATTTAATGAGTAAAAAATGTTTAGCAGAACTTACTAAAATGCTAGCTTTAGAACTAGCACCCTCTTTAAGAGTAAACGCAATTGCTCCAGGTTTTATTTTAAATAGCGTTAACGAAGAAAATCCATCTTTAGAAACTCTGAACTTAATTAAAAAAATTCCTCTCAAAAAACAAGGTGAAGTAAAAAATATTGTAGAAACGGTACAATTTTTATTGAGTAATAAATTTGTAACTGGACAAATTATATTTGTTGACGGCGGTGCTTCTTTAAATCACGCTGGTTAAAAAAATCTTAAGAAATATAACATGACTGAAATTCTTGGAATATTTGCTGGACGTGGCTCATTGCCAAAAATCTTAATTGAAGATTGTCAAAAAAAAGACCGTAAATTTGTATTATTTCTATTGGAATCTGAAGAATATGAGATTGATTACTCAGAATTCAATCCAATAAAGCTTCCTTACGGAGCAATTGATAGTTTCTTGCAAATTGCTAGAAAAAATAAAGTTAAAGAGTTTGTTTTTATTGGTGCTGTTAATAAGCCCAATTTTTCCGAGATTAAACCTGATAAGAAAGGTGCTGTTTTAATTGCCAAAATATTAGCAAATAAAATTTTGGGTGATGATGCTGTTTTAAAAACAGTAATAAGTTTTTTTGAGAAAGAAGGCTTTAGGATTAAAAAAATTGATGATTTACTTGATTGCGTTATCTCTCAAAAAGGAGTTTTGACAACACATAAACCAAATGATGATAATTTAGCTGATATTAAAATTGGTATTAAGGCAATTAAAGCTTTTTCAGATTTTGATGTTGGACAATCTTTGATCGTGGCTCAAAGACAAATTATTGCAGTTGAAGCTTTAGAAGGAACGGATCAAATGATAAAAAGATGTTCTGATTTGCATTTTGATTATAAAGATAAAGCAATCTTGATAAAAATGAAAAAGCGTAGGCAAAGCAAGAAAGTTGACTTGCCAACAATTGGAGTCGAAACAATTCATAATTGTTTTGCTTCCAACATTAAAGGAATTGCAATTCAGGCTAATTCAACTTTAGTTTTAGAAAAAGAAAAAGTTATTGAATCAGCAAATGGGTTAGGACTGTTTTTAATTGTAATTTAAATGTCTGAAAAGCAATTTTATTACCCACATTTAATAGATCATTTACCTTCTTCGGTTATAAAAATTTTTGATATTTTTTCAGAAAATAATGATTCAATAAGGCTTGTTGGTGGTTGTGTTAGAGATTTGTTGTTAGGAATTGAGGTTAATGATTTTGATTTTGCTACTAAATTACTACCTAATAAAATACTGGAAATTCTTAAAGAAAGTGGTGTTAAAGCAATTCCAACAGGGATCGAGTTTGGAACTATTACAGCAGTAATTGATAAGAAAAATTTTGAAATTACAACTTTAAGAAAAGAAAGTGAAGCAGATGGTCGATATTTTAAAGCTGAGTTTATTGATAATTATTTTTTTGACGCCTCTAGACGAGATTTCACAATTAATGCACTATATTTAGATAAAAAAGGCATAGTTTATGATTACTTTGATGGCATTTTGGACATAAAAAATAAGAAAGTCAGATTTATTGGTAATGCTGAAGAAAGAATAATGGAAGATTATTTGAGAATATTAAGGTTTTTTAGGTTTAGTTGTAGATATGCAAATGAACTAGATGAAGTTGGTTTTTTAGCATGTGTTAATCAAAAAGAAAATCTTACTAAGTTATCTAGGGAAAGAATCAGAGCAGAGTTTATCAAGTTGATTTTGGTAAGAAAAAAATCATCAGTAATTGAAACTTTGAAAAAAATGCAGCAACAACAAATAATCAAAAATTTATTTAGTTGTGAAATTGATTTAGATAAATTGAAAAAGATTGTAGAAATTGAAGAGAAATTAGGAATCTTATTAAGCCTAAAAATAAAAATAGCTGCCTTATTTTTAAATAAGGTTTCTGATTGGGAATTATTTTTTCAAGAATTGTCAGCAACAAATATTGAAAAAAGGTATTTTCAGTTATTGAAAAGTTTGTCTAAAACTGTTCATAAATTGGATCAGAAATATCTAAAAAAATTATTAGTATTTAATCAAAAAGAACTGATTTTAGATTATTATATTCTGCAATCAATAGAACAAAAACAAGCTATAGAAGAAGTAAAAATAAATATATCTTTTATTGAAAATTTTGAACTACCTAAATTTCCTTTAGATGGCGAAGATATAAAAAATATTGGCTACTTGGGGGAAGAAGTTGGAAGAGCAATTTATAAATCTAAAAAAGCATGGATAGAAAGTGATTTTTCTCTAGTTAAAAAAGATTTGCTTAAAATTTTATCTAAAGAATATCAGTTAGGTTCGAAGCATAAATAGCAAATTTTTATTCTAAATAATTATTGCCATATTCTTTAGTAATTATCTCCTAAAACACAATTTAATTCCTAATTAAAATGTCACCTGAGTGAAAGTGAAGGAAAATTTGGGGATAATTCGTTTTTGCTCAGGATGGTAGTTATTTTGTGTTTAATGGTATAATTCCATTCTTTATTGAGAACTGATAAGATTTGATTTTACTAATAAATTTTATTGTGGTTGATTTAGGTTTGAAGGATTTGTTAATTTATTCGTTAAATTATTTTCAGGATTTCCTTCAATTACCGACGATGAGGCAAGCAAAAATGACTGGTTTGGATGTAACTCAAACTTTGTAACAACTTGATTATTTGAATTAACTATTACTTCATTATCAGAGTTCAAGCCAAGAAGAATTTTCCACTTAGTTGGACTCATTGACCAGGTGATTGAGGCTTTATCTTTTGATATTGAGTTAACATAAATTTCAGCACTTCTATTATTTTCTTCTGAAGTAATTTTTTTATTATTGATCCATACTGCCCAGTAATTTTTATCAATATACATTATAGATCCCAAAAAAGCATAAGATTTTCTGTTCGGATCAATTTCCTCGCCTGGTTTTTGAGATCCATTTGGTGAATAAAGTTGACCTGTTTTGAAAGAATCTACAGCCTTGTTTATGTCTTCATTTTCTTTTTCATCAAACATCAAAGAAGAAATTTTTTCATTCCCAAGTAATACGTTTCCAAGCCCGCTTTGAATTTTATCAAGAAGTGAAGTTGGGTTTGAATTATTTTCTTCTGAAATTGTAGAACTTTTTGTTTCGTTAGAAGTTTGGTCAGTTTTATTATTATCAGAAACTTGTTCTACAAATTTTTTTAGTTCTTCATTTCTGTTTGAAATTGTCTCGGCACTTTTTATTACTTTTTCTTCTTTTGATTTAAGGCTACTGGAAATTATTCCGCTATTTTCTTGTGCAAGCAAAATGCAAGGTAAAAGTGTTATAGCAATAGCAATTAACTTTATAAGTTTCGTCATATTTTTAGTAAGTAATTAGTTTACTGGTTTTTCTTTGTAAGAATACCAATAAAATTTAATTTGCGCTTCAATTGCAGCGTTGTCTTTACCAGAACTAATATCAACTAAATCTTGTTCAGTATAGTTTTTAAATCTTCTAATCTCTACCTTGTCAATAATAATATATCCAGGCAGAGAATTTGTTAATTCAGACATAAAAAGCATTGCTCTTGTGTCGGTAAGAGCATTGAAGTTTACTTGAACAATGCTTGAAACCACATTTACAGTTTTGCAATCAAAAATTCCTCCTTTCATTTCTTCAGGAAGTGTTATTTGAATTTTTTGATTACTAATTTCATATTTTGCAGCAGTTTTTGCAAGTTTGCCATTTATTTCATCTATTTTTATTCCAGAAGTAACTTTTTTGTTATCAGCTATTGTCTTCCAAGATTCTTTATATCTTTTAATACTTTCAATTCTTTCGAGTATAGTTTCAGTATCATTTTTAATTTTTGTTGTTTGCTGTTTTATTTGTTCAATTTTTTTATTTCTTATAGATTCTTGATTCATCTTGTAATAGACAATGCCACTTAATACAAGTAAAAGAGCGGCTGAAATAGAAAAATTAACAATGATTTTTTTGCGAATTTCGTTTACTTTCATTTATTTTTTAAATGTAAATTCAATAGGGAAAGTATAATATTTTTGTGTGAAATCGATAGTTTTAGGTATTTCTTTGTACTCTATCTGATATTCGGAAAAATATTTTTTAGTGCTATTGGACATTATATCAAAATCTTTGAACAGATCATCAATATCACCACTTTTGTTATTCAAATTACCGTTATAACCAAACTGGTAACTTAAGTAACTAGATGGAGCTTTTTGATTAAAATCAATCAAGAAATAACTGAATTTTTCTAGTTGTACGTTATATTTTTTTAGAAATTTAAGTTCATTATAAATTGCTATAAAGTCTTTATCTTTTATTCTCAGATTTTCATCGATTTTTCCAAAGTCCATAATTTGATTTATATTTAGGCCTTCAGCAATATCAGAGGTTTTTTCAGATTCATTGCTTAATGACAAAGCGTTATTGTAATTAGATAATGCAAGTAGCTTTTGTTTTTGGGAATCGGATGCCTGATAATTTATTTTATAGGCAGAAAAAGCTACCAAAAATGATGTAATAGCAATTAATACAGCTAAAACTATATATAATATTTTTGATAACTTTAAAACTAAAAATATCTTATCCAAAGCTTCAATTTTTGGTAAAGTGAAGCGTAGTTTTTTACTTTTTTGAGAGAAAATTTTGCTAATTAATAAATCACAGAATAATTCTTGATCTGAAAGTAGATTTTTGTAGCCAATTTCCTCTGATAATTTTTTAGGTGTATAGTTAGTTAAATTCAGCTCTTTATTATTAAGTAAGGTTATTTTTTCGATATTTTCTTTTGGTAATACGTTTATTATTCTTAAATCTTGAACATTAAGAGAAACGTAGGAGCGTTTTAAGTATTCTAATGTACTATAAACATCTTGTTCGTAACGCAAATTCCAATCAGATTCTTGAAAATTATAGTTAACTATACGAGTAAATATAATGCCATGATCAGAAAAAATGATCTGTCTTGTGCCACCAATCTTTGTTTGCAAAATTAGGCAGTAAATTTCTTTTTTTGAATATTCTGATTTTTTGGATTTTGAATTGATTTTTTTTATTTCTTCTAACAAAGAGAAAGACTCAATTGGCATCATATATATGCCAACCAAGTGATTATTTAAATCAAGTAGTAATTCAACCCATTCGTTTAAGAGCTCGGATTTTGATGCTGAAACGTATAAGCATTCTAATTTTTTTATGTCTGAATTTTTTGTGGGAATATAAGAAATATATCCATGTAAACCGTTTTTATTCCCTTCAATTTCAATTTCTTTCTTAGCAATTTTATCAAGATCGTTTTTGCCAATCAGTGGGTATGTTTTCTTTTTGTATGTTTGGTCAAGAGTATCAAGAATTATATAAATAGGTGTTGAAGAGTAGTTATTAAAAAGGTTTCTTAGTTTTTGCTTTGTTTCTTCTGATAAATTTTCTAAGAATAGATTGTCTTTTACATTACTAGAATCGTGTAATGTAACAGATGATCCGAAATCTCCTATTGTAACAACAAAGTTTTGCCTAATCATTTTTTCTTGTAGTCGTTCAAATGGAATATTAATTTAAAGCTTTTTTGATGTTTGGCTTTAAAATTTAAATTAATTAGCTAGTTTACTTATGCAAAATGCTCTTTATCCTGTGAAAGTTAAAAGCAATAACTAAACATGCAATTTTTTTTAAATAAAAATGATACTTGGTATTGGAATCGATACAATTTCTGTCAATAGAATTGAGAGCTTAATTTTAAAATTTGGTGAAAAATTTCAAGAAAAAATATTTACTGAAAATGAAATAAATAAATCTAAATTAAAGAACACGCCTTTACAACAAACCTTGTTTTATGCTAAAAGATTTGCTGCAAAAGAAGCATTCTCAAAAGCCTTGGGACTGGGAATTGGAAGAGGAGTAGATTTTAAAGATATTGAAGTAGAAAATGACAATTATGGAAAACCGTCAATAAAAATTCTGAATCAAAAAGATCAGTTTATTAAGAAGTATTTCAATGTTAATAGCTTCAATATTCATATTTCTCTTTCTGATTCAAAAGATTCGGCTATAGCAATGGTAACAATTTCTTCGGATAAATAAATGATTTCAAAAAATTCTAAAATTGCAGTTATTGGAGCTGGAGCTTGGGGGACGGCAATTGCAAATTTAGTTGCAAAAAATTTATTTCAAACTTTTCTTATTACTAACAATAAAGAAAATCTTGCAGAGATCAAAAAAACTCGGATTAACGAAAAATACCTTCCAAAAGTTAAGCTAAGTAATAATTTAGAGATAATATTTGGAATTACTGAAAATAACTTAAAGGAAGTCGATTTTATATTTATTGTTACTCCTTCACAAGCTGTAGAAAAAGTTTTTAAAGAAATCTCATCTCTTAAATTAAAAAAAGATGTCAAATTTGTTATTTGTTCTAAAGGTTTAGATGGACAAAAGTTAAAATTTTTTAGTCAAATTTTTAGTGATGTTTTACCAAAGTATAAATTTGCTGTTCTTTCTGGTCCAAATTTTGCAATTGAAGTTGGATTAGAAGTTCCAACTGTTACAACAATTGCTTCTAAAAATAAAGTTTTAGCAAAAGAAGTAATTAAAATTTTAAACAATAAATATTTTTTAGCCGAATATTCAAAAGATGTCATGACAACTGAAATCTCGGCTGTTTTAAAAAATGTGATGGCAATTGGATGTGGAATTGTTGATGGTCTTGAATTAGGACAAAATGCCAAAGCAGCTTTGGTAAAAAAAGGAATTGATGAAATTATTTTACTTTGTGAAAAGTTAAAAAGTAAAGGTGATCTGGCTAATTCTGCTGGTTTCGGTGATATTTTTTTAACTTGTTCTTCTGTAAAATCACGCAACAACTTGCTTGGATTTGAAATTGCTAAAGGAAAAACTTATTCTGAAGTTAGTAAAAAGTTAAATAAGACTTTTGAAGGAGCGTTTTCAGTTAAATCAATAGTAAAGCTTGCAAAGAAAAAGAAGATTGAACTAAAATTATGTCAAACAATTGATGAAATTTTAAATAAAAATTACTCAACAAAAGAAATTAAAGAGAAAATTACAAAAGCAATTATAAGTTAATATGTCAGATACTGTTTTAATTATAGATTTTGGAAGTCAGGTTACGCAATTAATAGCTCGAAGAATAAGAGAATTTGGTGTTTATTCTGAAGTCAAAAATCCAGATATTTCAATTAATGAAATAAAAAAAATAAATCCTAAGGCTATTATTTTCTCTGGAGGACCAAACTCAGTTTATGAAGATGGTGCACCAGCAATTGATAAGAAAGTTTTTGATCTAGGTTTGCCAATTCTTGGAATTTGCTATGGTCAGCAATTAATTTGTCATTTGCTTGGTGGAAAAGTTGAGGCTTCAAAAGAAAGAGAATTTGGTAAGGCAGAAATTGAAATTTGTTTAAACTCAAAATTTTTTGA
>CAZENB010000019.1:9749-12820 GCA_964513555.1 uncultured Rhizobium sp.
AGCCATGGCGATTCTATAAAAAGAATTCCAGATGGTTTTGAAGTTATAGCTAAAACCAAAAATGCTCCATTCGCTGCAATTGCTGATGAGAAAAATAAAATTTATGGTGTGCAATTTCACCCAGAGGTTGAACATTCTACTGAAGGTAGAACTATGATTAGAAATTTTGTTGTTGAAATTTCTGGATGTAAGTCAAATTGGACAATGAAAAATTTTAAAGACGAAGAGATTATTAATATCAAAAAAATTGTTGGTGAGAAAAAAGTAATTTGTGGACTCTCTGGAGGTGTTGATTCTTCAGTCGTGGCTGCTTTAATTAATGAAGCAATAGGTAAGCAACTTACTTGTATATTTGTAGATCATGGTTTGCTTAGAAAAGGTGAGGGTGATCAAGTAAAAGAAATTTTTGCTAATAAATTTCAAACTAACCTTATTTATGTTGATGCTAAAGATTTGTTTTTAGAAAAGTTAAAAGGAGTTTCAGATCCTGAAACTAAAAGAAAGATAATTGGAAAAACTTTTATTGATGTTTTTGATATTGAAGCTGCAAAAATTGAAGATGCTGAATTTCTAGCGCAAGGTACACTTTATCCTGATGTCATAGAATCATCTCACCCCAATAAAGGTAAATCTCATACAATTAAATCGCATCACAATGTTGGTGGTTTACCTGAAGATATGAAGCTAAAACTTCTTGAGCCTTTAAGAATGTTGTTTAAAGATGAGGTTCGTCTTTTAGGACATGAACTTGGTTTACCAGATCATGTTGTAGGTCGTCATCCATTTCCTGGTCCTGGACTTGCAATAAGAATTATTGGTGAAATTACGGAAGAAAAGATAAAAACTTTGCAAGAGGCTGATGCGATTTACATAGAAGAAATTAGAAAAGCTGGTCTTTATGATAAAATTTGGCAAGCATTTTCTGTATTAACGCCAATTAAAACAGTTGGCGTTATGGGAGATGCTAGAACTTATGAAAATGTTTTGGCTCTTAGAGCTGTAACTTCAATAGACGGAATGACGGCAGATATTTACCGTTTTGAATCTAATTTTTTATGTGATGTTGCCAACAGAATAATTAATGAGGTAAGGGGAATTAACAGGGTTGTTTATGATTTTACTTCAAAACCTCCGGGAACAATTGAGTGGGAGTAGAAACTATAACTTAAGTAGTTAATTTATATAGGTTTTATATTTACACAAAACAGACACACGCCTAACTAAGTTATTGATTTAGTTGGGAATTGGCATTAGTTACATGTAAAGACACAACGTTGTAGCCGTCCAAAACGTAGTAACATAATGCACATATGCCGCTAAAAAAGCAGACGTTTAATGACAATAAGATAAACATATACCAATTTACCTTCCCAATATACTTGACTTCAACACAATTGAACAAAAATTAGGACATGTAAAAAATATAGTGAAAAAAATTAGAGATAAATTTGATAATTTTAATGAGTGTTTGAAAAAGATTTTATGCTATGAATAGATAGTTAGGTGCTTGCTACTTCTTTACCAAGCAGATGGAAGGCGAGCATCGTTTCTTCAATATGATAGATTTTCTTTTGCTTAGCTAAATCATCTATGTAAGCGGTTAGTTCTGGAAATTCAGGATTTCCATAACGGATGTGTGTGATTTGCATATTGCTGTCATCTGTTTGTTTTATTTTTTGTTGTGCATGTTTTTAGCCATTGCCTTTCCTTTCAAAGTTATTATAGAGTTAGTGGTTTTGAAGCTATGATAAAATCCAGTCTTGGGCTTTCTCAACTTGATTAAATTTAAACATTTTAACTTCTGGATAAGCATTATCTTTTGCAAATTTTGCAATTACTCGTATAAAAAACCCTCCAATACAAAATGCACATTTTCTAAATTTACGGTGATTTTGAGAAGCAAAGTTTAAATATTCAAGGCGATTTTTGGATCCTTTCCAATAAGGAAATTTTTTAGCATTAATTATAATTCCACTAAGCTCGCCTTTTTTTATAAAATACGGGTTAATAATTTCTGAAATTGCATCAAAATCTTTTTCATTAAGTCGGTTTTTTATATCCAATAAAAGTATTCCATGAATATTATCGAATTGACAAAATAGTTTATTGTCAGTAGTAATTTCTTGAAAAGTTAATTCTATGTAATTTCGATCATTTGTCATTACTTATAATATTTTTTATTTTTTATAAAAATCTTTTTTAAAGAGTTAGAAAATTATACCATTAAACACAAAAAAACTGTCATCCTAAGAAAAAGCAAAGAATCTCATTACCTCCGAATTTAAACTTACAAGATTCTTCTCTTTTGCTCAGGATAACAGTTTGAATTAGGAACTGAATTGCTTCTTAGCGAATAATTACCATAGGTCGTTTTTGATGGGTGTTTCATATAAAAAAAATTACTAAATATAGTTTCAGAAATTCTAGACTAAAAAATAAAAATTGTTAATATTAGCTTCTAACTTACTAAAATGTTAAATAATTGTAAAGAGACAGACGAATATAAAACTGAAAAGTTTAAAAAAATTTTTCAGAAGGAAGTTGATTCTTCAATACCTAAAACTTTTCAGGATAAAATTGCTAAAAAAGTTAAAGTTATTGAAGCAGGTTGCGTATTATTAGTTGGAGCTTTTGTTGCGTTAGTCGGACTTTTTGCTGCCCCCACCACTGGAACTTTACCTGTATCACGAAGTGGTAATTTTCTCTTTGAAATGGGAACTTTACTTATCTTTACTGCTGCTGCCCGTGCAGATAGAGCAATTAGGCCATCTGTTTATTGCTATGGAGATGCTCTTTCTGAATTTAAAAAACAAGATCCAGATTATCAAAAAATGAAAAGTATTTTGAAGGTAGCAAAAAGTAATCAAAGCTTGATTGATAAAATATTTGGAGGAAGTGTTCAGGTTAAATTTATCAAAAAAGAAATTAAAGAAATGGATAGTCATTTCGATTCTTTATTTTCAAAATACAAAGATAGAAATGTGGCACTCAATCTTAGTAAAGTGACAAGTAATGGAAATCAAAGTGTTACTTATGATAATCAAGATAAAAACTTGCTAAGTAATGGAAAT
>CAZENB010000019.1:12920-26922 GCA_964513555.1 uncultured Rhizobium sp.
TAATGGAAATCAAAGTGTTACTTATGATAATCAAGATAAAAACTTGCTAAGTAATAAAAATCAAAGTGTTACTTATGATAATCAAGATAAAAACTTGCTAAGTAATGGAAATCAAAGTGTTACTTATGATAATCAAGATAAAAACTTGCTAAGTAATAAAAATCAAAGTGTTACTTATGGTAATCAAAATTTTTTAACGAAAAAAACACAAAATATAATTTTTACTGACCTAATTTCCGAAGAAAGAAAAAATAAAACCCGATCAACATGTCGTTAAATTGACTATCTTAATTTGTAATAGTTTTAATTATGTATTAATTACTCTTGGGGATTAAAAAAATCTCCGCCTAAGTTGTCTTGAACCTTATTATTTCATGTAACTATAACATCTTAACAAGTAATGTCACCCTGAGCGAAGCGAAGAAGCCATGAGCAAAAAAAATCCCGAGATCGCTTAGAATTACACTTGTTATTATAGTATAATTGTTATTTTTATATTGCATAAATAAGACTTTAATTAAACAAAATAACACACCACAAACATGAAAATAAAACTATTTCTTCCTATATTGCTTTTTTTAAGCCATTTAAGCAATTTATCTTACGCTTCAAACTCTCATAAAATTCAGTTGGCAAATCTTTATCGTAAAGGAGTTAATCTTGATGAATATCTGGTAAGCGAAAAATTAGACGGAATAAGAGCATACTGGAATGGAAAAGATATTATTTCTAAACAAGGCAATATAATTAAAGCTCCAAATTGTTTTACTTTAAATTTCCCAGAAGAGCATTTGGAAGGTGAGTTATGGATTGAAAGAGGAAAATTTGAAGAAGTTTTAGGAATTGTAAAAAAAGAAAATTCAAGCTGCCAAGATTGGCAAAAAGTAAAATTAATGCTTTTTGATTTACCAAATTCTAAAATAAGATTTGACGAAAGATTTTCTCAAATGCAAAAAATAGTTAAAAATATTAATTCTCAACATTTACAAGTAATTGATCAATTTAAAGTAGAAAATCATCAAGCTTTAGAGGCAAAATTACAAAAAATTACGAAGCAGGGTGGAGAAGGGTTAATGCTTCATAAAATAAATTCATTTTATCAAGCCAACAGAAATGATAATGTTTTAAAATATAAAACATATGAAGATGAAGAAGCTAAAGTTATTAGCTATGTGACAGGTAAGGGTAAATTTGAAGGAATGATTGGCGCAATAATAGTTGAAAATCAGGAAGGAATTCGTTTCAAAGTTGGCACTGGTTTTTCTGAAGAGCAAAGAAAAAAACCGCCAAAAATTGGATCTATAATAACTTATAAGTTTTACGGCAAAACTAATAATAACAAACCAAAATTCGCCAGTTTTTTAAGGGTGAAGGATGAGAATTAGATTTAATAGCTCAAAATTGATCGTAAACTCTGTAAAATAAAAACAAAACTCATAGAGTAGATATTTGCAAATTAAAACTAAATCTCTCTTTGCTTATTCTCAACTATTTTTTTACTAGAAGCAGAAGTCATTGTTGAACTTGGCGATTTTGCTATTTCTAAGAAATCTTCTAAATATTTTTTACTAATGATCCTTTCTTTTGCTGAGATAACATTTTCTTCAATTGAAGTGTTATCATAAAAAAAACCGTTATATTTTTCTTTAATAACATTTTTATAATCAATTTTCTCTCTTGTAAAAATATTATCGATTTTTTCAAAAATTTCTGTATCACGACCCCGAAAACCAAAATCAAATCTTGATTTTTCAGCGGCTTTTAAATAAACAAGCTTCAAAGTATTAACCACCTCATTATAAAAAAACTTATCTTTATTTTCTGGCGTTGCAAGTTCAATTAAATTATCTATAGGTTTTTTGATTAAATTTTCTTTATAATTTTTATAAATTATATAACCTTCACCTGCTGGATAGATTGTTTGTTTATTATTATCGGAAATTCTCCAAAATTCATTTTCATTATAAAATTCATTATAAAAAACCATTTTTTTATCACTTTTTCTCAAAATTTCTCGTACCAAAATATTAGTTGATTTTAATGCACAATTTCCTCTTTTTTGTGATTTTGTCGGAATGTTTTTTTCAAAAATAATTGGTTTTTTGTCTTTACATTCAACAAGCTTAGAAAGAATTTTATCAAATTTTTTACCATCAGCAAAAAGTCCATAAACTTCACTACTATAAAGTCTAAATGATTTTTTTAAATAATCTTCCACAACATCCAAATCAGATTTTTTCTCCGATTTATTATCTTTTATTTTCTTACGTAATAACTCAATTTTTTTATCATTTAATTTAAATGTTAAAGAACCAAAAGTATATTTTTCGCCATTGTTAGCTTTAAATTTATTGTTACCATCACAATAAGTTAGAGTTAATAGTTTATTATTTTTATCGCATTCAATCAAAGCAAAAGCCGCATGATCTTTGTAAGAAATATTATGTATCTTTATTTTATTTTGATTTGGCAACTCTATAACTTTATCTTTATTATTTTTGTTATAAGAACTTTTATTAATAACTTCTGAAATAATTTCCTTCTTCTCAAAATCAGCATTCTCCAATGATTTTTCAATTACTTTACTTATTAATGAATTCAGCAAACCATCACTTCTTTCTGAGTAAGAAAGGCCAATAATAACCTTCGCTCTTAAAGTCTTAATAGTATTTTCAATTTCTTCATCGGTTTTAAATTTGCCAGTTTTTTTAAATAAAGATTTAGCATTATCTTGAAACGCTATCATATCAAGTGATGTAAGATTTATTTTATTGTTTTTTTCAAGATTTGCACCTTTAGAAATAAAAAGACTAATTAAAGATTCATCGCCACTAGCACAAATTAAATCTGTAGTACTGAGATATTTTATAGTAGGAATAATTTTATCGGTTATAATTCCAAAATAACTTTCATTAACATTTGCGCCTTTATCAATTAATAATCTGATAATTGAGGCCGATTTTTCTTTTTGTTCAGACGTCGAAAAATCTTTTTTGTGTTTTGCTTTAAACTTTGTTTTAAAATTATCACTTAAATAATTTTCAATATTCTCATCTTGAAAAGCAAGATGGTTGAGAGAGGCAATTTGTAAAAATGGAATACCAAAAATAGATTCATTTGCTTTATTATTTTTTAAAAGATTAACAAGTTTTTCTTCATCGCATTCAACAATGGCTTTCGCAATTCTAAAGTTTTTGGAAACAAAAAAGTCCTGAAGTTTTTCTTTCCCTATTTCGAAAAAATTGAAAATACTCTTTTGTATTTTATTAATTATATTCATTAATTTTGGTTTATTATTTTTTCTGATTTACGAAGAAGATAAAAAATGTATTATGTCACTTTTTAATATTGATTGAAAGAAAAAAATTGAGTCTATATAAAAGATAAAAAAAGCAATATGCAAAAAATACACATTACAAAACTCTTTAAACTCAACTGGTGCTAAATAATTATTAGCAGAGTGAATCCGAATTCGGTTATAAAAAACTTCAATATATTCAAATATTACATTTTATCTCCATTTGAGAATCTAACCATGCCTCTATTTAAGTAAGATCCACTATAATTGGAATTAATTTTAATTAGTTTGTTAAGATCATTAATTGATCCTTCTTTATTACCAAGATATATTTATTTTGGCTCTAATATCATGCGTCAATTCTTCATTGGGATTGATCTCTATTATTTTATCAAGTTCTTCGATAGAAGATATATAATCCATCAATAATTGTTTTTTTGATAACTCCTTATCTATCTTTATTTTACAAAACCGAAAATAGTTATGGTAGTAGAGTGGAAAAAATAATTAGCTAACAGTGTCCAGTATTATTTGCTAAAAATTTGATATTAAAAAATTTAAGACTAATATTTTTATTCCTTTTAGATTTTTGTTGAAACTGAAAAATTATATTATGACAACTTTTAATTTACCTTACCAAAATCCCATTTCTTCTGATAAAAAAGTTCTTTATAAAAATGCCAGAATAGTTGATCCGCAATCAAATTACGATAAAATTGGTAACTTGCTGACAATCGGTGATAAAATTGCTGATTTTGGAGAAAATGTTGAAGATTCAAATGCTAAAATTATAGACTGTAAAGGTAATGTTTTGGCACCAGGTTTGATTGATATTCAAGTTCATTTTCGTGATCCAGGTCAAACTCACAAAGAAGATTTGCATTCTGGTTCTAAATCTGCTGTTGTTGGTGGTATTACAACCGTTGTTTGTCAGCCTAATACTTCTCCAACTCTTGATTCAGTTCTGACTTTTGATTATTTGCGTCTTAAAGCCCAAGAAACTGCTTATTGTAATGTTAAGGCTTATGGTTGTATTACTAAAGGAATGAAAGGTGAAGAATTAGCTGATATGCATTCTTTAAAGTCTGCAGGGGCTGTTGGATTTACTGATGATGGACTGCCAGTTATGAATGCAAATGTTATGCGTAGAGCTTTTGAATATTCCAAAAATTTAGATGTTGTTATTGCTCAGCATGCCGAAGATTTAAACTTAACAAATAAAGGTTGTATTAACGAAGGCAAAACTAGTTTAGAACTTGGAGTTAGAGGTATTCCAAACATTTCAGAAAGCGTTATTGTAGAAAGAGATATTGCAATTCTTGAAAGTGTCGGAGGACGTTATCACTTATTGCATGTTTCAACTTCTGAGGCTCTTGATGCTATAAAAAGAGCTAAAGAAAAAGGCTTAAATCTTACAGTTGAAGTTTCTCCTCATCATTTTACTTTGAATGACGAACAAGTTTTAAAAAGTGGGACAAATGCAAAAATGAATCCCCCTCTTCGTTCAGAAAAAGATCGTTTAGCTTTAATTGAAGGTTTAAGAAATGGTATAATTGATGCAATTGCAACTGATCATGCACCTCATGATTTATCTTCAAAAAACAAAACTCTTGAAGAAGCTAGTTTTGGAATTGTAGGAGTTGAAACTATGCTTCCGCTATCTTTACTTCTTTATCACAATAAAGTTCTAAATCTTACTGAACTACTTGCCAAAATGACATGTAACGCTGCAAAAATAATAAATTTTGATGGTGGTGTTATAAAAAAAGGTGCCAGAGCAGATTTAGTTTTGATTGATTTAAATCATGAATGGGTAATTAACTCGCAAAACTTTTATTCAAAGTCTAAAAATTCTCCTTTTGATGGTTTTAAGGTAAAAGGTAGAGCTATAAGAACTGTTGTTGCGGGAAAAACAGTTTATGAAATTTAATAACCCAAAAGTTCTAATTATTGCTGGATCTGATCCGTCAGGTGGAGCTGGAATTCAAGCAGATATAAAAACTGCAACTGCTAATAAGGTTTATTCATCTACTGTAATTACTTGTTTGACAGCTCAAAACACAAAAAAAGTATCAGCAATTCATAATCCACCAATTCATTTTTTACGTTCTCAAATAGAAGAAGTTCTGGAAGATATAAGCTTTGATACAATAAAAACAGGAATGTTAGGAAATTCTGAAATTATCAATTGTGTTGCTGATGTTTTGAAAAAAAAAGCAAAAAGAATTCCTTTAGTTCTTGATCCAGTAATGGTTGCAACTTCTGGTGACTTGCTTCTAGAAAAAAGTGCGGTTCAAGATTTGAAAAGAAAACTAATAAAAAAATGTTATATTATTACCCCAAATATTGATGAGGCTGAAATATTGTCTGAAATAAAAATAAAGAATTTAGATGATATGAAAAGTGCTTCTAAAATAATTCAAAAAATAGGAGCTAAAAATGTTTTGATTAAGGGTGGTCATTTAAAAACTAGTGGTAACTATATTTATAGTATTTTGCTTGTTGAAGATGGATCAATTCACTTGATTAAAAATAAAAAAATAAATTCAAAATCTTTTCACGGCACTGGTTGTACTCTTGCTTCTGCTAT
Source organism: uncultured Rhizobium sp. (assembly GCA_964513555.1). Classification (GTDB taxonomy): domain Bacteria; phylum Pseudomonadota; class Alphaproteobacteria; order Rickettsiales; family UBA1997; genus UBA2645. The sequence continues at coordinate 18,809 of CAZENB010000019.1, forward strand.
AGCTTCAAATTTAGCAAAAGGTTTAGATATTGTTGATGCAGTAAAAAAAGCAAATGCTTATGTGTATAAAGCTGTTAAAAATAATTTAAAAGTAGGAAAAGGAAGTTTGGTTCTGAAGCACTTCTAACTTTAATTTTGGCAATTAATTATATCATAAAAAAAAGTATTATCCTGAGTGAAGCCTAAGGATAAAAATTAAACTCCGAAACTCCTGAGATCATTTGCATCGCCCAGAATGAAATTACTTGCTACAGATTGTATAGTTTTTTTGAAGAAAAATTATAAAAAGTTTTATATCAAAAAATAATTCTACTGATACTAAAGTCATTGCGATCGCTTTAAAAAAGTAGGTTATTTGTATTTAAATGAATGTAAAATATTAAAAAAAGCCGGTTTAACTTTTGTTAAAACCGGCTTTTTCTATATCAAATAAGAGATTTAAATTTCAAAAAATTACTGGTTAGTAGATTTTTTATTTTCTCTCATTTGCTTTATTTCTTGTCTATTTTCTTGACGCATTTTTCTTATTTCTTCTCTGTTTTCTTGGATTTTTTCTCTTATTTCTTCTCTGTTTTCTTGGATTTTTTCTCTTATTTCTTCTCTATTTTCTTTACGATTATTTATAATTTCTTGTCTTTTTTCAGAGTTTAAATTTTTATTATTTTCTCTAAACTCAGATCCTCTTTGATTTTCTTGTCTTGGAGTCATTCTTCCATCTTGTCCGCCTTGCATTCCACCAGGTTGATTATCTCCTCTTGGAGGCATTTCTTGTCTGTTTTGTGATTTAGAATCAGTATTTTTATTTTCTACACCACCTTTTTTTACGAATTCATTTTTTTGTTGATTTTGTGGTCTTTGAGGTTGTTGTTGATTACTATGACCAACATTTCTTACTTCTCTAGAAGATGCTTTTTGTCCTTCTTGAGCAAATGCTGCTGAAGAAACTAAAGAAGCTGCAATTATAACTTTTGCTAAATTTTTCATATTTTGATTAATGTATTTAGAAATTTTTAAATTTCTTGTAAGCCTTAATATAGGAAAAAAGAAATTTAGAAGTGTAAACTTGAGGTAGTTGTTTTACCAAGTTTCTTGCAAAACTAAAATTCAGACTTTTTAAAGCAATAAATATTTCTGAATTTTATCAAAATGATCATTTGGTAAAATTGGATAATGATGAAATGATGTTTTACTTACGTAAAAAGTATTTTTCAGAACTATTAATTTCACTTTTTTTGATGAATAATCTTTTTTCAGCATCAATACCTATAAGTACTTGAAATACATCATTTAGTACTTCTCGTGAAGAATAATAACCATGTCCCAATCCCAATGTTGAATCATCAATCAAGCCAACATTTATACTATCTACATTATTTAGCGATACACAAGCTCCAACTCTTTCTTCTTTATTAAAATTTTTTGAAGCCATAATAGCTTTATCGTTATGTGAACAATAAAGTGTAATTCGATTGCTTATTTTTTTAATGCTTTTTACTGAATTAGAAAACTCTTTAGTATCAAAATCTGGTGCGTTTAGAATTAATTCATTAATTAAAACTTTATCATAATCTCCTAGTTTTTTTAGAGCTGGTAAAACAACTTGGTGTCCCATTGAATGAACTGCTAAGTTAATTTTTAAGTTATTTTTTTTAAAAAGTTCTAAAAAGTTCTCAAGGGAAGAAACTGAACCACGAGCATTAGCAAGGTTATTTTCGTAAGTTTTACTTATCATGCTTTCTTCAAAGAATCCTTCCGAAGCTCCTGCTGGCCAGGTAAATAAAATGATTGGTCCCTGATACTTTAAATCATATGCAATTTGTGCAGCTCTAAGTAACGCTTCTTGATATTTTACATTAAAACCATGAACAAAAACTAGAGCTGTACGTTTTGATTCTTTAATATTTTTAACTAATTCTTCCTCTTTTAGAGATTTACTTTCTAAAATCTTAAAATATTCATTAGAAGATTGACGAATGTCTTTTGCTAAAGTTATTTCTCCAATTGTGTGATTTTTAGGTACATTAACTTTGCAACTACCATATCTTACAACTTGATCACGAGTTACTCCAAAATTATCTGAATTACAAGAAAAGTTGTTATTTTTAGATTTGCGATTTGTTACTACAAAAACTTCAACTGACTGACTATCGCTGAAACTTTTTTCAAAATAATCATTCCAGTTCTTATAAAACTTTTTTTGTAATTTTTCATCTTTAGTTCCACTGCAAGAAAACAGAAAAGATAGTGATAAAATAAAAATTATCTGTTTCATCTCTAGATTTTAGATTTTTTTAATAATAGGAAATCAGCCAAAACGCAGGCAAGCATAGCTTCTCCAACTGGTACAGCGCGAATTCCAACGCAAGGATCATGTCTTCCTTTTGTTATAATTTCACAGTTATTTCCATTTACATCGATCGTTTTTCTAGGAATTAAAATTGAACTTGTTGGTTTAACAGCAAAGCGCACGATTAAATCTTGTCCAGAAGATATTCCTCCTAAAACGCCACCACTGTGATTGGAAGAAAAGTTTATTTTATCATTTTCTATCCACATTTCATCAGCAAGTTCTGATCCTTTCTTGGTTGCTGACATCATTCCATCTCCAATTTCAACTCCTTTTACAGCATTTATTCCCATCAAAGCTAAAGCAATTTTTGCGTCTAGTTTATTGTAAATTGGTTCACCTAAACCAATAGGCATATTTTGAACAACTAATTCAATTATTGCACCGACAGAGTCTCCAGATTTTCTAATCTCAAGTAAATAATCTTCAAAATTCTTAGCAGCGATTTTATCGGGACAAAAGAAGTCGTTATTATTAATCTCATCAAAATCAATTCTTGAGTAATCAATTTTTTTATCCCCAATTTGGCTTAGATAGCCAGTAATTTTAATATTTTCCTTTTCCAAGACTTTTCTTGCAACAGCTCCAGCTGCAACTCTCATAGCAGTTTCTCTTGCTGAAGAACGACCACCACCGCGATAATCACGAATTCCATATTTTTTGAAATAAGTGTAGTCAGCGTGAGAAGGGCGAAATTTATCTTTTATATCTCCATAATCACCGCTTTTTTGATCTTCATTGTAAATTATTAAGCTAATTGGAGTTCCTGTAGTCTTGCCTTCAAAAACACCAGATAAAATTTTTACCTGATCTTTTTCTTGTCTTTGTGTTGTAAATTTTGATTGTCCAGGACGACGCTTGTCTAAATATTGTTGAATATCGTTTTCTGATAAGTTTAAGAGAGAAGGGCAACCATCAATTACGCAACCAATAGCTTCTCCATGACTTTCGCCCCAAGTTGTAAAAGAAAAAATTTCGCCGAACTTATTACTCATTTTTTGTGTGTTTAGTATTTAAAATTAATACAGGATTTTCCGTGAAAACTAAATGATCACCTTCTTGGTTAATTTTTAGTTGACCAGATGTTATTTTGCCAATTTCTCCATCTGCTGAAACGTTATAAAGAAGAACTTCTTTTTCGCTTTCATGAAAAGCTTTTTCAGCTTTTATATCGTAAATTTGATCATTACTATACTGAAACTTTATATTAGGGTTAGTCATTGTCTTTTGAGTGCTAAATTCTTTCGAGTTATCTTTATATTTTGTTACAAATTTTATGTTATTAGCAGTTTTGTTAAAAGCATAAAAAATATAAAACAAAAGACCACTAACAATTAAAAAATAGCATAAGACCGTTAAGTAATTTTTAATTTTAATGTGAGATTGTATAACTTTTAGAATTTGTTGAGTTTTATCGTCCATTTGTTTGATTTTGCTCAATTGTTACAGAAAAAGACTCAAGACAATCAACAGCACCAACTTTATCAATTTCCAATTTACACTTAGATATTCGTTGGTCAGACATTATAAGATCCATAATTTCTTGGGCCATTTTTTCCACTAATTTAAACCTTTCTTTTGAAATTAAGTTTTTTATATTTTTTACAATTTCATCGTAATCAAGGGCATCTTCAATCTCATCTGTTATAAGTGATTTGTTGAAATTAGTGTGAATCTCAGCATTGATTATAATTTCACGATCAACAGTTTTTTCCCATTCATGAATTCCAAGAATTGTCTTTAGTTTAAGATTTTTAATTTTAATTATCATTTGATTGCTTTTTTACTGATTTGTGATCTATTCTGAAAGTTAGAATTTAATTTCTTAATACATTTAAGACAAGCTTTTCCTGATTGGATTTTAAATCATTTTGTCTTTTTTTATAAAAATTATGTCCAATCGCAAAGTTATTTCGTTACAAGAATATAAAAAATCTAATAAATTACGAACTTTGAAAAATAAATTATCGAGGATCATATCAATGCTTTTTGCTATTATTGTAGTTTCTGTTTTAGCTGGCTCACTACTTTGGGATGTTTTTGTTGAAAATCCAGCTCGTCTTGATGTGCAAATTCCAAAATCAAATGATATTACTTTTAATGATAAAGAACCTATAGCAATGACCACCGCTCAAATTGCTAACCAATTTGATGTATCTGAAGGCAAACCAATATTACTATATATTTACACAACTTGGTGTTCAGTTTGTGTTAAGCAGTTTCCAATAATAAATGAAATTGCTCGCGAGTTTCAAAATACTGAAATGCAAGTTATAGCTTTGGCAATCGATAAAAATTTAACCTCAGAAAATTTGAAATCTTATTTGTCAAATCACGGTGATGTATATTTTGAACCAAGATATCTTGTATTTAAAGACGGATTTCTAGATTTATTAAAAAAGAAAAATATTCCATATAATGGTAAAATACCTTATACAGCTCTTATTTCACAGCATGGGGAAGTAATTGCAAAATTCAGTGGTGTGAAAAGTCAAAATTATTTACGCAATAAAATTATAAAAGAAATTTATCAATGACACTCAACTACAACTTAAATATAAAAGTTTTTAATACTCTTAGTCGTAAGTTTGAAGATTTAAAAACTATAAAAAACGAAAGCTTACGAATGTATGTTTGTGGACCAACAGTTTATGACAGGCCTCACTTAGGAAATGCCAGAAGCATTGTAGTTTATGATCTTTGGTTTCGTTTATTTAAAGAATTGTTTCAAGAAGTAATTTATGTCAGAAACATCACAGATGTTGATGATAAAATTAATATGGCAGCAAAAGAACAAAAAATTTCAATACAAGAATTAACAACAAAAGTTATCGAGTTTTTTTATAGTGATATTAAGGCTTTGAATGTATTGAAACCAAGTTTTGAACCAAAAGCAACTGAACATATTTCAGAGATGATTGTAATGATTGAAAGTCTGATAAAAAATGGTTTTGCATATGAAAGTGAAGGTCATGTTTTATTTGATGTAAATTCTTATAAGGAATATGGCCAACTTTCAAACAGAACTATTGATGAAATGATTGCGGGAGCAAGAGTTGAAGTTGCTTCTTATAAAAAAAATCCTCTTGATTTTGTATTGTGGAAACCAGCCGCAATCAATGATGACTCATCAAGCATTTTTGAAAGCCCTTGGAGTAAAGGAAGACCGGGTTGGCACATTGAATGTTCTGCCATGAGCTTGAAATATTTAGGAGAAAATTTTGACATTCATGGTGGAGGTGCAGATTTGCAATTTCCGCATCATGAAAATGAAATTGCACAAAGCCGTTGTTCTTCCAAAGGCTCAAATTTTGCTAATTATTGGATTCATAATGGTTTTTTGACTGTTGATGGTGAAAAAATGAGCAAGTCTTTAAAAAATTTTGTTACGGTTAAAGATCTTCTTGAAAAAGAAGTTAGCGGTGTCGTTATTCGCTATTTATTGCTTTCAACTCACTATCGTAAGCCTTTTGATTACAATCAAAAGGCCTTGGAAGATGCGCAAAAATCTATTGAAAAATTCTATTCTTTATTTGATGAAAAAGATTTAGAATTATACAAAAAATCTGATAGTAAAAAAGGTTTGTTTATAGAAGTGCTAAAAGAACTGTCGGAAGACTTAAATGTTTCAAAAGCTTTTGCTTTACTTCATGAAAAAGTAAAAGAAATCAAAAAAGAAAATAACCAAGATTTAAAAAATCAGTTTTTGCAAAGTCTTGATTTACTTGGCTTAATTGATAAAAATTTTTTTAAAAATAGTGAAAAAAATTCTTTGGAAGGAATTAATCAAGAATATGTAGAGTCACAAATCCAGATGCGCATCAAAGCCAAACAAGAAAAGAATTGGGCTTTAGCTGATGAAATTCGTAAAAACTTGCTTAATTTGGGAATTGTCTTGGAAGATTCTAAAGAAGGAACTTTGTGGAAAAAAATCTAGTTGCTAACAATCAACCTATAGCTTCAATTTAGGAAGCTATAGGTCTTTTTTATTTTTATTTATCTCTTTTATTCTTTAGGTTAGATCTGTTGTTACGATTTCTGTTTTTGTTTTTAAATTTTTTCTCAGGTCTTCTAGTAAAAATTCTTCTTTCAAAAGTAGTAAAAAGAATCGCAAAAACCATAACAGCAGCGTTAATTACAAAAAGTTTAATAGCTGAAGATTTATCGCCTTCTTTAAATAAAGAATAAACTAAATAAAGTATCCCAAGGTTGTAAATTAAACCAAAAAGTTGTCCACTTCTGTAACTAAAATTGTGTGATGATAAATATCTATCTTGCCAATCATGGCGATGTTTTTGTTCTTTTTGAGCCATTTCAACAAGTCTTTCAACAGCATCTTCAAATTTTTCTAAAATTTGTGAGGAAGGAAGGTGAATTTCTTCTTTATTATTTCTGTTGTTTCTATTTCTATTATTTTGCATTTTGTTTTTTTGTTTTATATTTTACGTTTTCAATGTCGCTTCCAATGTCAAGCCAATCCTTATCCAATGCGAATTTTGGATCTGCAAAAGGATAAGATTCAAGCTTAATACTTGCAAATTGAGTTAAAGATGCAAATCCAGCAATAAACTTGCGGAAGTGCCTGGTAATTAAACGAATTCTTTTAGAAGACATATTTTATAGGTTTTTTTGGTAAAAAGGTTTGTTGATTTTTAATGATTTGAAATACTAAAAAACTTTCTTTGGAAATTTATTTAATATTTGTTTGGTTGCAACGAATCAAAAATGGTGATCTGTTTTTTGTAATTTCTTTTTGCTTCAAAAGCAAATAGAATTTATCTTTTATAATCGGAATTGTACAACTTAAAACACAAAAAAACCTTATTTCTTATTAGCTTATAATTGCTTTAAGGTAAGTTACATAAATTTATTATTTTACTACTTAAAAATGTATTGTTATATGTTGGAGCAAAAATTTCATACATTATCAGAGTCAACTTTAATATCTTTAGCTGATAGAATTGAGGCTTTAGATAAAAATTCAGAACTTGATGTTGAATATTCTGACGGAATTTTAACTATTTTAATTGAGTCTAGTTCAAAGCAGTACGTAATTAATAAGCATTCAGCTAGTCAAAAAATATGGTATTCCTCTCCTTTTAGTGGTGCTAATTACTTTTCTTTTGATGAAACTATTTCTAAATGGCTTGATTTGAAAGGTGAAGAACTTGAAACCAAGATTCTTTCTGAGATAAAAAAAGTTTTATAAAAGACATAAAATTTGTCATAATTAGAAAATTCAAACTTTTTTTGTTTTTTATTTACGAAAGATCTTGCTTTTTTAAATATATTAATGACTAAGTGAGGTATTAGGAAGTTTAGTGATAACTAAATTTCGTTTTATTTACTAAAAAAGGAGTTTTATTTAATGTCAAACTTAGTTACCGGAACAGTTAAGTGGTTTAATGATGAAAAAGGTTTTGGATTTATTAAACAAGAAGGTGAAAAAGATGTTTTTGTGCACTATAGTTCAATAAATGGAAATGGACGTAAGTCTTTACAAGAAGGACAAAAAGTTACTATGGAAGTTGTTCAGGGCAAAAAAGGCCCTCAAGCTGAAAATGTTACACCTGTTGCATAAAATTTTTTTTATCAGATAAATCAAATTTAAGCGTTTCAATATTTGAAGAGTTTCAAATATTGAAACGCTTTTTTTGTGTCTTGATTTTTTAATAAGAAAAGCGAGCTTTTCTTGAGTGATTGTGTAATTTATTTTTCTAGATTTGAAAAAATGGTGGAGATAAACGGGTTCGAACCGATGACCCCC
>CAZENB010000020.1:0-26826 GCA_964513555.1 uncultured Rhizobium sp.
TGCTGTGGCAATTTTTCGATCTGCCTTGATGCATTCAAAACACTCGTGCAGGTAAAGATTAAGATTAGAAAATCTCTCTTCGGTTGCTAGAATCTCTATTGCTTATTTATCGTGAAATAAATGGCTCAACCCTTTGTCGTTTAGAAGGTGCTCGGCTAGTTCTATAATACTTCTATCTGCTGAACTTAGAAGAATACCAGAGTTAATTTTGTGGAATAAGATATACCAAATCTACCAAGAAGAATTTGAACTCTCTGCTCTTTGTATCGTTGATCTCCATTGTAAAATTTGCTTCCAAGTAGTTCATAATCTCATCAACTAGCTGAAATTTTTTCTGCGGATCTAATATCATGAATTTATGACTTTTGTTAAGTTGAAGGATGACATATTTTGAATTGATTTATTAGATTGGTTAGTTCTAGAATGACTGCCAGAGGTCAATCACTGCGTAGCGGGGGTTGACCTTATTTTTTTGGTAAAATCACCAAACCATATCCCGTAATCTCTCCCAAGTGATTTTTTCTCATCTTTTGTTTTATCGCCTCTAGATCAACTCTCGATTTTCTATTCAAAATTCTTCTAGCAATTGGGGTCACAATTGCATCTGCAATTTCTAACCCTGCCAAGCCATCTTCTTTTTGCTTCAGAACCAAGCTATCTATTTGATTATTTATCTCGATTGCTTGCTTAAAACGTGTTCCAGAAATTTTTAAATTTAACCAAGCTAAATCTAACTGACGATCAAGAATTGAATCTCTGGCTTCGGCAATGATTTTTCCGTTTGATGAACTTTCTTCTAGTTCAAAACAAAATCTTTCGACAAGCACATTCAGAGATAAATGGTATGGATCAAGCGCATCCATTCCATATCTTTCCATGTGCTGCTCTTTCTTGATGGCGCAGCAAATAATTTTTATATCAAGTTCGGAAATTAATTGATTGAGACTTGAGTAAAACTTTTCGCAAAAATCTTTTTCTTTCATTCTCTCAAAACCGTTCTTTTGGCGAGTAAAATCGGCGGTATGTAAAGTAATGTTTTTTGTTCCGAAAATCTCTTCTTTGAATCTGTTCAACTTTTGGGTCATTTCGCCAAAAGCATAGTTTTCATCAACTATTACGCCACCCAGAACGAAAATAGGATGTTGTGGATCTATCGCTGTTAGATTGTGGTCTCCAGATTCATCAAGAAATAGGATTTTTGTCATATGTGGCTTTGTTCGTTTGAGAAAAATTTCATGCCAAGAATGTTTAAAATTCTTGTAAAAACAATGAAATTACTCTGTGCCTAAAATTTGCTTTAGTAAGCTATCTAAAGTTAGCCTCTTAGTTAACTAAAAATTAATTCGCAAAACGACCCGCTTGCTCTAGCGCTTTTCATCTCAACAAACTTCGCGGACTTCTTGTCTATGTCTCTGAAGTAAGTAAAATCAAGGCTTCGTGATTTAGAGAATTTTATTTTTTTGCCACACTTGTACCAATCATGGCAAGGTTTGGTATGATTTTAAGAAGTTGTCAGATTTTTTGCGAACATTCTGCGGACTTATTTTTAAATATCATAGTTTCAAAAATCACAATCAGTTATCAGGGAAATATCTTCACTCTTCAAAATAAAACAATACTCTTTCCTTTTTTAAAATTTCAAAAACAAAAAATCTAAAAATGTCGTTAAATATTGCTTGGATTGCATTAATTATTGCCGGAATTTTTGAGGTGGTTTGGGCTTATTTCTTGAAGCAATCACATGGTTTTACTAAAGTTGCGCCTGCTGTTTTTATTGTAACTTTAGCAATTAGTATGATTTTGCTTGCTTATGCTGTTAAGAAAATTCCAATATCAATTGCTTATCCAATTTGGGTTGGAATTGGTACAGTTGGATCAGTTGTAATCGGAGTTTTATTTTTTGGCGATTCTCTAAGCTTGATATCAGTTTTGTTTTTGGCTTTGTTAATTTCTGGAATTGTAGGACTTAAATTTTTTTCTTAAATGAATATTGAAAATTGCAAGAGTGGTAAAAATCTGATATTTCTAATTCTTATTTTAGGAAGTGTTACGGCAATTGGTCCTTTGGCAATTGACATGTATTTGCCCGCATTTTCGGACATATCAGAAAATTTATCGGCACCTCATAATTTAATTCAACTTTCTTTAACTTCTTACTTTGTTGGCATGACTTTGGGTCAGCTGATTTATGGACCTATAATTGATCGTTTTGGGAAAAAACCTCCTCTTTTCATTGGATTGATAATTTTTGTAATTACTTCAATTTTATGCTGTTTTGTTACAGACGCAAAACAGCTAATTATTCTGCGTTTCTTCCAAGCAATTGGGGTATGCGGGGCAATGGTAATTCCACGTTCAGTTGTGCGTGATATTTTTTCTACTCAAGAATCAGCAAGAGTATTTTCGCACCTAATGCTTGTAATGGGAGTTGCTCCAGTTTTAGCGCCAATTTTAGGAAGTTTTATTCTGCTCAAATTTAACTGGCGTGGAATTTTTATCTTTTTTGCTATTTTTGGACTAATTTGTTTTTACGTTTCTTACAAATTTATTCCACAAACCAAACTTGCCAACAAAGATGAAAAAATTTCCGGTGCTTTCAAAAAATATCGTGAAATTTTGTGTGATAAGAATTTTGTAATTTGCGCTATTACCAGTGGATTTATAATGGGTTCTTTATTTGGATATATTACTGGTTCACCAAGTGTTTACATGGATTTCTTTGGGATGAATTCTCAGGAATATGCCATGTTTTTTGCTCTTAATTCGCTTGGTTTTATTGGTGCTGCTCAAATTAACGCAAGAATATTAAAAAAATTAAAAATCGAAGAAGTTTTAAGAAAATCTTTGTTTTTTATGGCTTGTTCAGGATTTATTTTGTTGTTGGTGACTGTATTTTGTCCTGTTTTTTGGGCTTTTATTTTTATATTTTTTATCTTTCTTGCCTGCATTGGAGGAACATCGCCAAACTTGACGGCGCTTGCTTTGAAAAAGCAAACTGCTCATAGCGGTTCAGCATCAGCTTTGCTTGGTGCAATTCAGTTTGTTTTTGCTGTCACGGTTTCTTTTGTGGTAAGTTTTTTACCTTTTAATGGACTTATCTCAATGTCTGTAATTGTTGGTGTTTGTGGTATTATTGCTTATGGTGTCTATAGTTTATTAAAGTAAATTCCTAATTTGATATTGTTATTGTTTTGAACTTCGCCCAGTAATTTAAAACCAAATTTTGCGTGAAACCCTATTGAAATTTTGTTGCAAAAAGGTTCGTGAACAATTCGACAAACAATCATTTTATAACCAAGCTTTTTTGCTTCACTTAACATTTTTTCAATCAGTTTGGTGCCAATGTTTTCTTTGCCAGGAAGTTTAGCAATTTGTCGGTAGTAAAGAATTTTTGATTTATCTTCAATATTATTAATTTCAGGAAAATCAGTAAATTCTTGATAAAGTTTTTCATTCACTTGATTTAAAGCGTAAGAAATTAAATATCCAACAACGCGCTCTTCTTCTTTAACTGTTAAGATTATTGGATTCTGATTTTCCTCTAAATGAGTGACAATTTCATCGGCTGTGAAAGGACCAATTAGAAAACCACTGGCTTCAATTTTGTTTTTGTTAAGGTGATGAATTTTTTTGTTAGAAATTAAATTTGCTTTTAAAACTTCTAACATACCAGCTAAGTCAGATTTAGAAGCAAAATAAACTTCTTGTTTATGACGGTTTTCGTAACGATTCTCGTTAGCATAATTATACATATTTTAATACTTCTTTAATTATTGAATTAGTTAAAATTCTACCTTGTTTTGTAATTTTGATATTATTCGAGGCAACTTCTAAATACCCTTGCTCTGTAAGGTTTTTAAGTTTATTAAAATTTATAATATCTTTTAGATTTTTGTTAAAATGATTCAAAAAAATATGGTCATCAATTCCTTGATTTAAACGAAGTCCCATTAAAATCAATTCTTCAAGCAGTTCTGTTTCGGAAATTCTTTCAATTTTTTGAATTCCGACACACTTTTCAGAAATTTTTTTGAGCCATAAATTTGGTTCATGAATCATAAATATAGCTTTTCTCTCAGTTTCAGATTCAAAATAAACTCTTGAATGCGCCCCAGCACCAATTCCAATATAATCATCACCTTGCCAATAAACTAGATTATGTTTGCAAGAGTAATTTTGACGACAATAATTGGAAATTTCATAATTTTCAAAACCATTTTTAGCAGTAATTTCATTAGTTAAATCATAAAATTCAGCCGCTAAGTTTTCATTTGGCATTTCAAAATCGCCACGAGCAAATTGTGAAAAAAACTTTGTGCCTTTTTCAATTGTAAGCTGATAAAGAGATAAATGTTTGGTGCCAAAATTAATCGCTGTTTCAAGTTCTTTTTTCCAGTTTTGAAGGGTTTGATTAGGGCGAGCATAAATAAGATCAAATGAAAAATTATCAAAAATTTTAACCGCATTTTCAATTGTTTTAATTGCTTCTAAACTTGAGTGTTCACGTCCAAGAAATTTCAAGTCAGAATCATTTAAAGCCTGTATTCCAATTGATAAACGATTAACTCCAATATTTTTTAAATCTTGAAATTTTGCGCTTTCTGATGAAGTGGGATTGGCTTCTAAAGTAATTTCACAATTTGCGTCAATTTGCCAAAGTTGACCGATTTTTTTTAGAATTCCATCAACCAGAGAAATTGGCATTAAAGAAGGAGTTCCGCCACCAAAAAATATAGTTTTAACTTTAGTATGATTTATTCTTGCAGAAAAAAATTCCAATTCTTTTTCGTAAGCTTTTAAAAACTTATCATAGTCAACTTGATCTCTAACATGCGAATTAAAATCGCAATAAGGACATTTAGATTTGCAAAATGGATAATGAATATAAATGGATAAGTCCTTTTTGGGCATTAATTAAATAATTTCTATTTGAGTTTGGTATAGTTGACAATTAATTTTAATCACACTAGATTGACCGCCCTTAATTTTAAAGCTAAATAAAGCTGAATAAAAATTCGAAGAAGTCTAAAAAATTTGGATATTTCAAAGTTTTTGCCTTAAAATCGCTTCTTTCACTTAAAGAATCTTACTTAAATCAGGAGAAAAGATGAAAATTTACAATTCATTAAAGTCTGCAAAAAAAAGACACAAAGACTGTAAAGTCGTTCGTAGAAAAGGTCGCCTTTATGTAATCAACAAAACTAACCCTCGCTTCAAAGCAAGACAAGGTTAATTCGCTCTTAAGCAGATCCTTTGGCTGATTTTATATTGGTCTGCTTTATCACCAATTTAGTTATCATGCTTAAAATAAAAATTGGCACCAGAGCAAGCAAGTTAGCACTTGCACAAGTTGAAGAAATAAAAAACTTTCTTTTGACTAATAAGCTTGTCTCAGAAGAGCAAGTCCAAATAATTCACTTCACAACCTCTGGCGATAAAATACAAGATCGCAACCTATCTGAAATTGGGGGAAAAGGCCTTTTTATCAAAGAACTAGAAGAAGCTTTAATTTACAATAAAATTGATATAGCAGTTCATTCTGCTAAAGACGTTCCCCCTTTTTTACATGAAGATACTGAAATTGCCGCTTTTAGCAAAAGATTTGATTCTAGGGATTGTTTTATTTCAAAAAAATTTAACTCAATTGACGAATTAACACAAGGAGCAGTTATTGGCACTTCTTCGGCGCGTCGCAAAGCAATTTTACTCGGATTGCGTCCTGATCTAAAAGTTGTTAATTTCCGGGGTAATGTTGATACGCGTCTAAAGAAAATAGAAAATGATGAAGTTGATGCAACAATTTTGGCAATTTGTGGATTAACGCGTCTTAAAGAGAGAAAAGAGCAAAATTCAGCTTGTCCACTTGGTTACGATGAAACAAATAAAATTATTGAAAAAGACGTTATGTTACCAGCTGGAGGACAAGGAGCTTTAGCAATTCAAGTTAGAAAAAATGATAAAAATATTTTTGATATAGTTAATAAAATTAATGATTTTGAAAGCGAAGTTTGTTTAAGAGCGGAAAGATCTTTTTTATCGGAGCTTGGTGCTTCTTGTTCAACACCAGTTGCGGTACACGCATGGAAAGAGAATAATTTACTACACTTAAAAACCATCATCCTAGATTATGACGGAAGTGAATCTTTTGTAACCAAAAATGAAGGAAATTTTACAGTTGATTCAGCAATAAAAATGGGAATTGAAGCCGCAAATCAAAATAAAAATAAAGCTACAAAATTACTTCAAAAAATTTGCAACTAACTAAGTTATAAGATGAAAAACCAAAAAAATCTTGTTGCTTTAAAGAACTTTCTTAAGAGTAAGGATTTGGATTTTTTGTTACTTCCTAATTCTGATCAATTTTTCTCCGAATATTTACCCCAAAATCAAAAAAGAATAGAGTATTTAACTGGTTTCACTGGTTCAAATGCTTGGGTTGTTTTTGGACAAGAAAAATCTTATTTTTTTACTGATGGACGCTATATTTTACAAGCGCAAAATGAACTTGATTTGGAAGAATTTGAAATTCTTAATATTGCTGATAAACCTTTAATTAGATGGCTGCAAGAAAATATTGGAACAAAAAAAATAGCAATAGATTCTAAAATTCTAAGCGTAAATTTTGTTAAAACATTGCTAAACTTTTCACAAAATATTGTATTTTTGGAAGAAAATCCAATTGATGAAATTTGGCAAAATAGACCAAATAGCAGCAATTCTGAAGTATTTTTCTGTGATGAAAAAGTTGTGGGTTTAAATTCTTGGCAAAAAAGGCAAAAAATTCTACCACAAATTACAGCGGATGCTTTGATTATAACAAAGTCAGAGAATTTGTGTTGGCTACTTAATTTAAGAGCTTCTGATATTGATTTTACTCCATTCTTATTAGCTTATGCAATTTTGTTTAAGAGTGGTGAAGTTGAGCTGTTTGTTGATAAATCACGTCTAAAAGATATTGAAAATTCAAACTTAGAAAAAGTAAAAATTACTGAAACATATGCTTTTGAGAAAAGAGTTAGAGATCTTAGTAAAGAACTAAAAACTTTGCAAATTGATGAGAAGACCACAAATTATTGGTTATATAATTTTTTACAGATAAACGGTTGTGAGATTATTAATAAAAGTGATGTAATTGAGCTGCAAAAATCGATTAAAAATTCAGCAGAAATTTATGGTGCGATTGAGTCTCATAAATCTGATGGATTGGCTGTAACTAAATTTCTGTTTTGGTTACAAAAATCATTAAAAGAAGGACAAGAAATTGATGAGTTAAAAGCTGAGGAAAAATTATTGGAATTTCGTCAACAAAGCTCGGAATTTCTTTATCCAAGTTTTCGCTCAATTTCTTCTTTTGCTGCAAATGGTGCAGTTATTCATTATCATTCCTCAGAAAAAACTAATAAAAAAATTGCAGGTAATTCGCTTTATTTGATTGATTCGGGTGGACAATATTTAGGTAAAAATTTCTGTGGTACAACCGATGTAACCAGAACAATTTCAATTGGTAAGCCAAGTTCTGAAATGGTTGAGAATTTCACTAGAGTCTTAAAAGGTCATATTGCGCTGGCGCGTGCAAAATTTCCACATAACACTTGCGGTGCTGATTCAGATGTTTTGGCACGTTTTCATTTATGGCAAGCAGGACTTAATTATGATCATGGTACAGGACACGGTGTTGGAGCTTTTTTATCAGTTCATGAAGGACCTTGTGCAATTAGCAAAAGATCCAGACAAGAATTGTTGCCAGGAATGATTTTATCAAATGAACCCGGCTTCTACAAAGCAGGAGAATATGGTATTAGAATTGAGAATTTAATGCTGGTAGAAAAATTTGATGAGAAATTTTTATGTTTTAGAACATTAACTTTAGCACCAATTGATCCGAATTTAATTGATTTTAAGATGTTAACTTACCCTGAAAAGAAGTGGCTGATAAATTATCATGAGCAAATTATGCAATATTTTTCTACCAAAATAAATCAAGAAATTTTACTTTGGCTAGATTCAATATGTGTAAAGTTTAATTCTTTTGTATGAAGCAAGATTTTGGATCGGAAACTTCTAGAGATTTAGTTTTAAAGACTTTAGGAAATATAAAAAGATGTAATATAGATGATATTGTTAATGTGTTTTTTACAATAAGAAACAAAGAAAAACCAGAGATAAAGCCAGAAAATACAATCAGTGGATACGAATTAAATAATATATTAAGTAGAGTAAATGAATTACCAAGTATTGATTTACGACAAATCAATTTGCTATTAAATTTATTATCAGATTTGAAATATAAAAAATCTGATTTGTCTCTTCTAGATTTTAATAAAATTACTGGAATTATTAACGAAAAAGCTAAATCATCTGACGTTGAAGATGTTATAAAATCCTTCAATGCTTTATCACGTTTACGTTTTGATAAGCAAGAATTGAATCTTGATGTGGAAAATATATCAAATCAGATCAAAATAAATTCTGGTATCATTAATGATAAAAATAAAATAATCGCTCTACATGCTTTTGCTCAGATGGGATATGTGTCGGAAGAAGGAATAATTGGAAAAACAACAGATACATTAGTCAAAAATTTAATAAAAAATAATAAACTTTTAGAAATTGATTCCAAAGGAGTTGCTACTTTAGTTCATTCATTGGCAGTAATGGGAAGTTTTAGCAATCTTAAAGAAATTACAGAATACCAATCTTTACTTACAGAAGAGAAAATTCTAGAATTATCACCAGAATCAGCTTTTTCTTTGTTACAGACCCAGATGATCTATGATCTTTATGATTGTGGAACTCTTTTTGATCAAGAAAGATTGCAAAAAATTTGTAATAAATCAGCAAAATCAGATAACGCCATCTCAAATTTGCAAAAATCAGTTGCGCGTTCTTTAATAAAGTCACAAACAAATTTAGAAACAAATATTTATCAAATAAATGATATCAAGCTGCGAAATATTGATATTAGTTACCATTTTGAAGTTATAGATGAAAAAACTGGTGAAAAAACTTTAAATGTATTTTTTGTTGAAGTTGATGGTCCAACACATTTTTGTCAACAAGGAAAAGAGTTAGTCACAAATTCTGCAACAAAAAGGCGTGATTTAATAAACACGAAATCCATTCAAAGATTTGCTTCAAAGCAAGATGGAAATACAAAATGCTATTATTTAACTATTTCAGATAAAGAAATTAAAGATTTTCTAACGCAGGGAGGAAATTTAACGGATTTTTTAGATTACAAATTAACCGAAATTCAGAAGCAAAAACCAATTGCAGAAAACAATCAAAAGAAAAACACAAAAGAAATAGAAACATCTTCTATAGAAATAGAATCTGAAAATGTGCCAAAAGAGAAATCAGATGTTTCTGGTAATTCGGATAATAAAATAACTTCCACACTTAAAAATAAGCCAAATAACCAAAGAGATAAACTCTGTAAAAAAATAAAACGAAATACTCAAGAATTAAAAAAACAAGAATTAAAAGAACAAGAAGAAAAAACTAATTTAATGATATTGCGTAACGCTGTTGGAAACAATAAGAACAATGTTGTTAAAAGTTTAATTGTTGATGGTTTGGATTTAGAAAAGATAGTTCCAGATACTAATTTGAGTGGATTAAATTATATATTAAATAACAAAACATTAAGCGCTGATGTCGATATTGTTAATTTGTTGGTCAAAATGTTTGGTGGCGAGATTTTATCTGGATTTAATGAAAAAGATACCAAGCTGCTTCTAGAAAAGGCGATAGAGAACAATAAAATTCCAACTATTTGTTCTATTATAGAAAACTGTCCAATTTCAGAAACAGAAAAACAGAATTTAGAACAAAAATTAATAGAAAAGGCGTTATTCTTAAAAAGTCCAAAATTACTGGAAATTGCAATTGATAAAGGATTTATTAGAACGCAGTCTGGAAATTTAGAAAAAATAATTTCAGACTATTTAGTTCCGCATATAAAATCTCAGAGCAATGATAATAATGAGTATGCTATAAAAATGTTTGATTTTTTAGTCAAAAAAGGAGCTGATATTAAAAATGTTAAGTTTTTTAATAATTTTGATAATCAACTTTCAATTGCCTCTTTTTTATTAGATTTGCTAACAACAGATCATGAACAAACTTTTCTAAATCTTGTAAAACATAATGATAATTTCAATCTTTTTCTTCACTCGCATGAAGAAGATAATATTGGTGCATGTATTTTAGCAGCAGCAGCAGAAAATAATAAAGTGGAAGTTTTAAGGCATTTAATATCTGAAAAAGGAATGAATAAAGATTCGGTTTTTATGAATCTTAATTTAGCTACAAGAGCTTCAAGATTTGGAGCTGTTGATAGTTTAAAGTTTTTACTAGATTTAGGTCTTGATACAAATGAAAAAAATATTGTAAATTCTAAATCTTGTGGTACGCCTCTTGATCATGCAATTAGTGAAGGTCGTACCGCAGCAGTAAAACTTTTATTGGAAAGAGGAGCTAATCCAAATATTGAATCACCATCACCTGTTTTTTGCAAAGGCAGAAAATTAGAAGCTAACATTTCACCACTTTTTTTTGCCATAGAAAGAAATTTTCCAGAAATAGTTGAGCTTCTTGTTAAAAATCCCACAACAAATTTGAAAACAATCAGGCAATTTGATGGAGCAGAGGTTCTAAGTCTTTCGGTTATAAAAAATAATCCCAAATTAATAGATGCTCTTTCAATCAGGAAAGATGATTTCAGGGCTTCAGAAAAAAATGCTGCTTTTTTAATTGCTTGTTCTTCCAACTTGCCAGATATGGTAGATAAAATGATTGAAAAATTTGAAATTAATCCCTCTGGTCCTCTATATTACAACTATAAATTAGTAGATTTTAGTAAGACATCACCTGGTATAAGAGGAACGATAGAAGCAGCTGACGTTGCAAGGAATAATCCACAAATAATGGATATTTTAAAGTATTACAATGCTGTTGCAGAAAAACCATCGGGTGTTATTGAAGAAATATTGGAGATAATGAATCCAAAAAATGAAAGTCCTAAAAATAAATCTGGTTGTGTTATATCTTAAAATTTTCCACAAATAAAATGCGATAAAGCTAAAGCAACTTGGATTTTTGAAGATTCTCCTAATCTTTCAACTTTGTTTTTCTTAACGAAAATTGCATCAGTTCGGTTGGATCCAAAAATTTTTCCTTCTTTTACATCATTTGCCACAATTAAATCACAATTCTTTTTTTGCAATTTTTCTTTAGCATATTTTTCTAAATTATCACTTTCAGCAGCAAAGCCAATCACAAGTTTGGGACGTTTTTTGTTATTACCAACAAATTCCAAAATGTCGGGGGTTTTTTCTAATTCTAGAACTGGATTTTTTTTAGCATTTTTTTTAATTTTTTCTTTTGAGAAATTTTTTACCTTGAAGTCCGAAACTGCTGCGCATCCAATAAAAACATCAAGTTTTGTCATATTGTTTTTGACAGCGTTAAACATTTCCTCAGCTGTTTTAACGGCAATTATTTTTTCTTTAGGAAGAGAAATTGTTTCGCGAATATTTCCTGCAACCAAAGTAACATCAGCATTCATTTCGTTTAGAACTTCAGCAATTGCAATTGATTGTTTTCCAGAAGAATGATTGCCGATGAATCTTACAGGATCTATTGGTTCATAAGTTGAGCCACCTGTAATTAATATTTTTTTCCCTTTGAGTAAATTCTGATTTAAGAAAAATTGTTCAATTTTGTTGTGAATTTCTTCTGGATTAGCCATCTTTCCAATGCCAAATTCACCACAAACTAAAACATCTTTTTGTGGATCAACAATTGAAAAACCAGATTCGAACAATTTTTTTAAATTATCTTGAGTTGATTTTTTCTCCCACATTTTTTCATTCATTGCAGGCGCAATAATAATTTTTTTATTGGCAGCCAAAACAACATTTGAAGCTAAATCATCAGCATTTCCATTCGCCATTTTAGCAATAAAATCAGCAGTTGCAGGTGCAACAACAATTAAATCACTTTGACGAGAGAGATTGATGTGACCCATTTCTAACTCGTCGTCAATTGAAAAAAGTTCATTGTAAGTTTTATTTCCAGAAAGGCTTGATGCCAAAAGTGGCGTGATAAATTCGCAAGCGGCTTTTGTTAAAACGCAAGTAACATCAAAGGAATTTTTTTTAAGTAAACGAACTAAGTCCATTGATTTATAAGCTGCAATTGATCCAGTTATAATTAGTAAAATTTTTTTGTTTTTCATTATCTTATTAGAACTTTAAATGTTTAATAATTTCAGCTGTTAAAATTCTACCACGTGGAGTTTTTTCCACAAATCCTTGTTGAATTAAATAAGGTTCAACAGTGTCTTCAATAGTATCTTTTTCTTCTCCAATTGCAGCGGCAATTGTTTCAATTCCAACTGGTCCACCACGATAATTTTTGGCAATGAATTGCAAATAACGATAATCAAGCGAATCAAGACCCAAAGCGTCAATTTCTAAACATTTTAGAGCATAGTCTGCAGTTTCAATGCTTATAATATCTTCATTGGCATGCGATGCAAAATCTCGCACTCTTTTTAACAAACGAATGGCAATTCTTGGTGTGCCACGAGAACGCTTGGCAATTTCTTGCGCTGCTTGTGGAGAAATCTTTATTTTTAGAATTTTGGCATCACGAATTATAATTTGTTCTAATTCATTTTCTGAGTAAAAGCTGATTCTAAGTGGAATTCCAAAGCGGTCTTTTAGTGGATTCGCAATTAAACCAATTCTAGTTGTGGCCCCAACCAAAGTGAATTTTGGCAAATCAATCTTGATAGCTCGAGCAGCAGGCCCTTCACCAATGATGATGTCTAATTTAAAATCTTCCATTGCAGCATATAAAACTTCTTCCACGTTTTTATTGAGGCGGTGAATTTCATCAATAAATAAAACATCACCTTGTTGTAAATTAGTCAAAATTGCTGCTAAATCTCCAGATTTGGTGATTACAGGTCCTGCTGTTCCTTTAAATCCAACTCCCATTTCATGAGAGATAATTTGTGCCAAAGTAGTTTTTCCAAGTCCCGGAGGGCCATAGAACAAAGCGTGGTCTAAAACATCACCGCGATTTTTAGCAGCACCAATAAAAATTTCTAAGTTTTCTTTTAATTTTTTTTGCCCCAAAAACTCTTTTAAATAAAGAGGTCGCAGAATATTCTCTCCACTGTCTTGTTCTAGTTTTTCGGCACTTAATTCTTCGTTTTTGGTCATTCTTAAAATTTATTTTTGTTTAATTCTCTTAAAGAAGAAGTAATTAAATTTTCTAGCGTAATTTGTGAGTTTCTTTCAATAAAATGAGTTATCATTTTTAGTGAATCTGATTTTTTATAACCCAAATTCTCAAGTGCAGAAAGCGCATCTGATACTAAAGCATTATTAGATAAATCTGGCAATTTATTATGTTCAATTGCTTCAAAATTAATATCCACACCAAGTTTTTTAGGACTTTCTTTTAATTCTGTTACAATACGGCTGGCTAATTTGGGACCAATTCCTGAAATTTTGGAAAATGATTTCTCATCACTTTGTATTAAAGCTTTTGCTAGTTCCTCAATTGCGAAAAATCCCAAAATTTTTAAGGCAACTTTATTACCAACTCCTTGAACTTTTGTGAGTTCACTAAACCAAATTTTCTCAATTTCTCTTGCAAAACCGTAAAGTTCTATAGCATCTTCTTTAACAACTGTTTCAATAATTAGGGATACTTCCTTGTCTTTTGGGAAATTTTTCAGAAATTCAGCGGTCTTTGAAGATAAGAAAACAACATAACCAACTCCATTAACATCAATTATACATTTGTCTTCATTGATTAAATCAATTAAACCTCTAAGCTTTCCAATCATAAATTTTTATTTTGTTTTATAATTCAAATTAGTTTTTCTCAAGAATTTCAATTTACAAATAATGTTACAGAAGAGCAATTATAACGTTGAGTGGTTAATAAGTAAAGATTTGGTGCATTTTGAAGATGCATTGAGTTTTATGCAAGATCGTGTTGAGAAAATTATTAAAAATGAAGCTAAATCTTTAATTTGGATATTAGAGCATTATCCGGTATATACTGCTGGAATAAGTGCTAAAGATTCAGATTTACTAAACAAAACGGATATTCCTGTTTTTAAAACTAATCGTGGTGGCAAATATACATATCACTGTCCAGGAATGAAAATTGTTTATGTTATGCTTGATTTGAAGAGCTTTTTTGTACCAAAAGCACCAGATGTTGCTGAATTTGTAGAGTTTATGGAAAATTGGGTAATTGAAGTTTTGGCTGAGTTTGGAATTAAAGGTGAAATCAGAAAAGGACGTGTTGGAATTTGGGTTATAGATAAAAATGGCGTTGAAAAAAAGATTGCTGCAATTGGTATAAAATTAAAAAAATGGGTCTCTTACCATGGGATTGCAATAAACTTAAGTCCAGATCTATCGGGTTTTCAAAATATTGTGCCATGTGGAATTAAGGAATTTGGAGTTACGTCAATTGAAGAAATTCTACAGAAAAAAATTAGTGACGAAGATTTTATCAATTTATTAAAAAGAAAATTCTCAGAAACTGAATTGTAATTTTAATAAATAACTTGATATCAAGTTTTTGTCCTAAAAATTCATTTGAGTAGCTTTTGTAAATAAAGGAGTGCCATATTTATCTTTGCCAAAATTTTCTATTATTTTCTGGGCTCTTGGACTTTTCAAGTAGTGTAAAAAAGAAAGAGCTTCTTCACTTGGATTCTTTTTCAGCAAAGCAAAACATTGATTAAGCAAAGAAAATCCTCCTCTGACGTAGATTATACTATTATTTAATTGGTTGGCGTTACTAATAAAAGTTGCCCAATCGGTGATAGTATAAAGTGCATTTTGATCCGCATAAATCAAAGCTTCTTTCGGAAAAGCGTGATATTTAAAATACCAATTATCATCTTTTTCCCATGGGTTCATTTTCAATGTTTTCCAAATAGAAACTTCTTTAATATTTGTTCCTGAATTGTCATCACGAGATAGAAAAACAGGAGTTTTTATTCTTTTCCCTAATTTAGCAATTTTAAAAAAAGCTGTTTCTGCTGAGTTTTCTGTTTCTATTTTGGCTTTATTATTTCTTGGCCCAGTAATTATAAAATGATCGTTAAAAATAACAGTGTAATATCCTGCCCAACCCTCTTTTATTGCTTTATTGCCTAAATCTTTATCATAAATTAAAGCTATATCAATAATGTTATCGTTTAATTGTTTTAAAGTATTGGGGCTAATGTCTTGATACCAAGCAATTGAGTAATCTGCTTGTTTCTGGGTTAGATAGTCTTCTGATAATTTTGCTAAAAGTCCAGTTGCGCCAGCTCCACCATTTCCAATTCTAATTCTGATGTCATTTTTATTAGTTCCATATATTGCCTTGGGTTCTATACTAATATTTCTTGTGTCAACTTGTGCCAGTGCAGATTGGTAGAAAAAAATACTAAAAACAATAACTGCAAAATTTCTCATGACTTTTGATATGATGTAGGAAATAAGTTCAATTTTTTTAAAATAGATGAGTTTGTAATTGATGTACTTGAAATTACTATAATCAGATATTATCTGAATCAAGAATTTAAATTTTTTAACAAATAATTTTAGATCAAAATGACAAACAAACAGCAATTTAACTTCGATGTTGAAGTTGGAAAAGTATTGAATTTAATGATAAACTCGCTTTATACCAACAAAGATGTTGCCTTGCGTGAGCTTATTTCAAACGCTGCTGATGCTTGTGATAAGTTGCGTTATTTATCAGTGCAAAATCCTGAAATTTTACAAAATCAAGAAGAGCTAAAAATTTCTATTAAAACAGATAAATCTTCGAAAACACTAACAATACTTGATAATGGTATCGGTATGAACCGTGAAGATTTAATTCAAAATTTAGGCACTATTGCGCGTTCTGGCACAGAAAACTTCATCAAATCTTTAACCGGTGACAAACAAAAAGATGTGCAATTGATTGGTCAATTTGGTGTTGGTTTTTATTCTAGCTTTATGATTGCTAATAAAGTTGAAGTAATTTCTAGTAAATTTGATGATGAAAAATCTTATAAATGGGAATCTGATGGTAGTGCGAATTTTAATATTTCTGAAGTTGAAGAAAATTGCACTCGTGGCACAAAAATTATTTTGTATTTAAAAGATGAAGCAACCGATTTTCTTGATCGCTTTCATATTAAACATGTGGTTCAAACTTACTCCGATCATATAAATATCAAAATTGAGTTTATTCCAGAAAATTTGGAAGCAGGAGCTAAAATTGAAGTTCTGAATTCAGCTTCTGCTTTATGGGCAAAAGACAAAAATGAAATTACCAACGAGCAATATCAAAATTTCTTTAAACATATTTCTCACTTACCAGGTGAGCCTTTTATGACAATTCATAATAAAGTCGAAGGTTTGGTAAATTACACAAACTTATTATTTGTTCCTTCAACAAAACCTTTTGATTTGTTTCATCCAGATCGCAAAACATCTGTAAAACTTTATGTGAAAAAAGTTTTTATTTCCGAGGATTTAAATCTTGTTCCAGCTTACATGAGGTTTTTAAGAGGCTTAATTGACTCTGATGACCTGCCTCTTAACATCAGCCGCGAAACTCTTCAACACAATGCAGTGCTTGAAAAAATTAAAACATCAGTTGTAAAGAAAGTTTTGTCTGAATTGAAGAAAAAATCTGCTGAAAATGAAGAAGAATATTTAAAATTTTGGGACAATTTTGGAGCAGTTTTAAAAGAAGGTTTGTGTGAATCTTCGCAAATGCGTGAAAATATTTTGGAGATTTGTCGTTTCTATTCTTCAAAATCTCCAGATAAGTTAATTTCTTTAGAAAAATATTTAGAACGTGTTAAAGACAATCAAGAGAAAATTTATTTCTTGAGTGGTGAGTCAGTTGAGAAAATAAAGTCTTCTCCACAATTAGAAGTATTCTTAAAAAAAGATGTTGAAGTCTTGTTCTTAACAGATGCTGTTGATGATTTTTGGGTAACAGTTGCTTTGCCTTACAAAGAAAAAGAATTTCAATCAATTAATCGCAGTGATATTGATTTAGAAAAAATTGAAAAGAAATCAAATGAAGAAAATTCGGAAAACGAAAAAGCAAAAGATATAAAAGATGTTACTGATTCTGCTTTTGAAAATTTAACTAAGTTTATAAAAAATATTTTGGGTGAGAAAGTTCAAGAAGTTAAAATTTCTAAAAAACTAACCGATAGCCCAGTTTGCTTGGCGGTTGATGCTATGGCAATGGATATGAGAATGGAAAGGTTTTTGCTTGAACAGAAGCAAATTGTTTCTGCTTCTGCAAAAATTTTAGAAATTAATGGTAATAACACGATTATAAAAAAATTAAACGACAATTTATCAGACGAATCCAAAAAATCAGAAAATGAAGATTTTGCTAAAACTTTATTCGATTTAGCCTGTGTTATTGAAGGAGAGCCAATTGAAAATGTTGCTGATTTTTCTCGAAGATTACAAAAATTAATGAGCTAGATTTCTCTTGTTTTGTAAGAACCCATAATAAATCTTTGACTTACTAAAAACACACCAACTAGACCTTTGTTGTTAACCAACAAAGGAGGAGTGATTTGTCAACCTTTTTTTGGACGCTAAATTAAGCAGATTGCAAATATTTTTTATTAACTTTTTAAAACTCAACTGGTGCCAGATCATATATCAAAAGACTAGATTCTACAAACAAACTAGTTAGAAGTAAATTCCTGATATAAAGACGCTAATTTTTGTGAAACTTCACCAGCCTTACCATTGCCAATAACTTTACCATCAATTTGTGTAACCGGCCTTAAAATAAGGCTAGAACTAGTTAGGAAAACTTCTTTTGATTTTACTAACTCAGAAACATCAAAATTTCTTTCAACAACTTTAATTCCATTTTTTTGAGCAATTTCAATTAAGCGATTTCTGGTAATTCCTTGTAAAATCAAGTTATCAGAAGGTTTTGTCACCAGTTTCCCAGTTTCATCAACAATAAAGGCATTAGCAAAAGTACCCTCTGTAACAAATCCATCACGTACAAAAATTGCATCATCAAAACCTAAGTCTTTAGCTTTCTGATTAACAAAACTTGAGGCAAAAAGTGCTACTGACTTGATATCGCAACGTTTCCAACGGATATCTTCATGAGTCATAATACTAACGCCTTTTTCAAATTCTTCTTGTGTCATCTTTTTGCCCAAAGAAACTGTTGCTGAAATTGTGACTGGCAAGTTTTTAGGAACATAAGGAACCCTATTAGTTGCTCCGCGAGTTACTTGAATATAGCAAATTCCTTCATCCATATTATTTCTAGCAAATAATTCGATTTGCATTTTAAGCAAATTGTCTTTTTCCAACTTATGTTCAATTTTCATTTCTCCTAGACTACGAAATAATCTTTTTACGTGAGCATCTCCATCAATTAACTTGCCGTTTTTAAACAACGTAACTTCATAAGCTCCGTCAGCAAACTGAAATCCTCTATCTTCTATATGAACAAGACATTTTTCATGCGGAAGAAATTCTCCATTAAGAAAAGAAATACGTGACATAGAATTTACCAATTTTTATTTATATTAGTCACCAAACAAACTTTTATAAAACAGTCTTTTATATCATAAAAACTCATTCCAAAAATCAATTAAGGAAGGGCTAAATTTAGACCTTTTTCAAGATTGATTTACCAGCATATTTGGCTTTGGTCTCCAAATTTTCTTCAATACGAATCAATTCATTATATTTTGCAGTTCTATCAGATCTACAAAGCGATCCAGTCTTAATTTGACCAGCATTTGTTGCAACAGCAATGTGAGAAATTGTTGCATCTTCAGTTTCTCCAGAACGATGAGAAATAACATTATTGTAATTTGCCGCTTTTGCGATTGAGATGGCCTTTAAAGTTTCACTCAAAGTACCAATTTGATTAAATTTAACTAACAAAGCATTAGCCATTTTCTCGCTAATACCTTTTTGCAAAATTTCCGGATTTGTTACGAACAAATCATCTCCAACCAATTGAATTTTACTTCCTAAGGTTGCAGTAACATTCTTCCAGCCTACGAAATCATCTTCCGCGCATGCGTCTTCAATAGAAAAAATTGGATAATTGTTAACTAATTCTTCATAATATTTAACCATTTGGTCTGAAGTTAGAACTAGTCCTTCTCCAGCCAAATCATATTTTCCATCTTTATAAAATTCTGTTGAAGCGCAATCTAGCGCTAATACAACTTCATCACCAAGCTTGTAACCAGCTTTCTGAGTGGCACTAGCAATATAATCTAAAGCCTCTTTCGCCGAATCTAAATTTGGAGCAAACCCCCCCTCATCACCAACATTGGTATTGTGCCCATCTTTTTTTAGCAAAGATTTTAAATGTTGGAAAATTTCAGAACCCATTCTGATTGAATCTTTTATTGAAGATGCTCCAACTGGCATGATCATAAACTCTTGAATGTCAATTTTGTTATCTGCATGCTTACCACCGTTGATAATATTCATCATTGGAACTGGCATAACACGAGCTTCTTCTCCACCTAGATACTTAAAAAGAGGTACTTTTTTTGAATTTGCCGCAGCTTTCGCTACAGCTAAAGAAACAGCTAAAACTGCATTTGCACCCAAGTTTGATTTGTTTTTTGAACCATCAAGTTCAATCATTATACTATCAATTTCTTGCTGATTAAATGGCTCTAAACCAATTAATTTTTTTGCAATTGTAGTATTAACATTTTCGACAGCTTTTAAAACACCTTTTCCTAAAAACTTTGTTTTATCACCATCGCGTAATTCACAAGCTTCTAAACTTCCTGTTGAGGCACCACTTGGTACTGCAGCAATTGCCATTGATTTATCAGATAAATGAACTTCTGCTTCTAAAGTTGGAAAACCGCGTGAATCAAGAATTTCGCGCGCTTTTAGTGATACAATTTTAGTCATTACTCAAAAATTAAATTTATAAGGGAAGGTACCGATTTTGAAGGTATTGCTGAAATAGTCAATTTGCAAAATCTATAAATTTTGGAATTATACCATTAAACACAGAAGAACGAAAGGAAGCGAAGGATCTTTAAGTTTAAATTCAGAGCTAAAACTCTTGAGATTCTTCCCTTTTACTCAGGATAACAGTTTGAATTAGTAATTGAATTATGTTTTAGGAGATAATTACCATAAATTTGGTAAGTTTACAAAAGGATAATCTGTAAAAAATCAAGAATATATTAATAATTTTTTTGTCTAATTCTCAATTTCAGATAACTCTTCAACATCAAAAAAATTAGTTACAAAATCATCAAATCTTTTCTCTTCAATTGCTAGTCTAATATCTTTCATCAAATCTTGATAATAAAAGATATTATGTTCGCTAAGTAGCATTGAAGCTAAAATTTCACCAGCTTTTGTTAAGTGATGTAAATAAGCTCTAGTATGATTTTTACAAGCATAACAGCAACATTTATCGTCTAAAGGTTTGTCGTCAGTTTTATATTTAGCATTGCGGATATTAATAGCGCCATTTCTAGTAAATGCTTGACCAGTTCGACCTGACCTTGTTGGAATAACACAATCAAACATATCAATTCCACGAGCAACTGCTCCAACTATATCAGATGGCTTACCAACTCCCATTAAATAACGCGGCTTATCTTTTGGTAAAAAATCGACCGCATAATCTAAAACTTCAAACATAACTTTTTGCCCTTCTCCAACAGCTAAACCACCAACTGCATAACCATCAAATCCAATTTCCACTAATTTTTTTGCAGAAATTTCACGCAAATCACGAAAAGTTGATCCTTGAACAATTCCAAAGATTCCATAACCATCTCTTTTTTTGAATGCTTCTTTTGATCTTTTGGCCCAAGCTATTGACCTTTCCATGGCTTCTTTCGCTTGATGATAGGTCGCAGGAAATTGAACACATTCATCAAAAATCATTGTAATATCGCTTCCCAATTTATGCTGAATTTCAATAGATCTTTCCGGACTAACAAAATGCTTTGACCCATCTAGATGAGAAGAGAAATCAACGCCTTCATCAGTAATTTTTCTAATTTTTGATAAAGACATAACTTGAAAACCACCAGAATCAGTCAAAATTGGTTTATCCCAATTCATGAACTTATGAAGACCGCCAAGTCTTTCAATTAATTCTGCAGTAGGTCTTAACATTAAGTGATAAGTATTGCCCAAAATAATTTCCGCACCAGATTTTTTTATGTCATCAAATTTTATTGCTTTAACCGTTGCAGCTGTCCCAACTGGCATAAAAGCTGGTGTTTGAATTTTTCCATGAGCGGTAACAACTTCACCTCTTCTTGCTTTATTGTTAGTATTTTTTAAATTAAAAAAAAATTTATTTAACATTGAATAGATACAAATATGAGAAAAATAAGTAATTTTTGGCCGTTTTTTATATTGGTTATTTTTGTAATAATAATTGGATTTTCTACTTACAAAATCAAGGCAAAACAACAAAACTTAGAAAACAAATTTAGTAATAATTTAGATCAAAATCCGCTTGATTTTTTTATAGCCGAAAATATTGAACTCCAGAATTTAAATTTACCAAACTTATACAACGGAGATGATTCATTCTCTATTAAAGACTTAAAAGGAAAATACTCAGTAATTAATGTTTTTGCTTCATGGTGCACAACATGTCGTGCTGAACATGACTACTTGCTACATCTTCAAAATGAAAAAATTATTGATATATATGGAATTGCTTGGCGAGATATTAATGAAAATACTAGAAATTACTTAGAAAAATCAGGCAATCCTTTTATAAAAGTAGCGACAGATAACAAAGCATTACTCACTCAAATTGCTGGAATAAGAGCCGTCCCTGAAACTTTTATTATTAATCCAGAAGGAAAAATAATTTTACGTTACCAAGGTAACCTTGAAGATGCTTCTTTATCAGAGTTAAGAAGAGTTTTAAAAGAGTTTTAAAAGAGTTAAATTAATAATTCTCTTGGATTTGCAATAAATTATTAATAGTTAAATAAATACTAAGTACATCAAAAAGGCTGATCTTTTTTAAACAAAAGATCAGCCTTTTTTGAGATAAAAAACTTAGAACTAGACTTACAATAAAAAAACCAATACCTCAAAGGAATAATAGCGAATTACGCGAAAGATTTACCAGCATTACCAGTAAAGCTTCATAGCTTTTATTTTTAGAAACTATTTTGTAGCTTTAGCTTTCTTCTCAGAAGAATTTTTTGTAATAGTTTTTTTCTCTCTTACAATTTTTACTTCTTCTAATTTGCCAAGCTTAACTAATTTTTTCTTAATTTGAGTCTTAAGTTTTTTACCAGCGTCAGTAAGTTTGTTGTGACGACAGTTAACTAAGAAATCATCAATACTGCCATATTTGTTGATTGTTCTCAAAGTTGCAGTAGCAATTTTTAGAGAAACATCACACCCAAGAGCTTCGCTTTTAAAAGAAAGCTCTCTTAAATTTGGCATAAATCTTCTTCTGGTTTTACGGTTAGAGTGAGAAACTTTATTCCCACTCATAACTCCAATACCAAGTAATTCACATCTTTTAGACATAACTAAATTTAAATTTCTAAAACTTTTTAAATAAAATTAACCGCAATCAACTGCATTTTCGCCTGAAAGAGCAGCAACAATAGTTGGAGCACCAAACATAGCTGCAATACCCATTGACACACCAATCATCAAACCCCAAGAGATTTTTCCAGTGAAAAAACCAATACCTAAAGAGATAATTGCGAAAGCAGCGAAAGCTTTACCAGCGTTACCAGTAACAAGCTTCATAGCATTGCACATTGTCTTGGCAAGAGCGTTGTTATTGCTATCGGCGCTAACAGCGGATGTGTCGGTGGTTGTGGTTGTGGAGGTAGATTGCGCTTTTGCCTCACCAACAATTCCAGGAACTAAAACTGGAGCAACTGTCAAAATAAAGAAAGACAAAAGAAGAGCTTTTGTTACGAAAGAAGAGAATTTTTTCATAATTATATTTAATATTTTTTAAAGAAAAACCCACCTAACTTATTAGGTCAGAGATTATATAATCTCACCATTTTAGTTTAAAATGCAAGATATGTTTTAATCTTTCCCCAAAATTTTTATTTCCCACTGCAATTCAATACCCATTTTATCTTTTACTGCTTTCTGAACTTTATTGCCCAAGTTAATAAGATCAAGGGCTGAAGCATTAGAATTATTAATCATAAAGTTACAATGTTTTGTAGAAATTTGGGCATCATTTTCTTGCAATCCTCTGCAACCCGATTCGTCAATTAACTCCCAAGCTTTTTTTGATGTTAAATTTGAATTTGGATTTTTAAAAGTACTTCCTCCAGTTTTGGCTCTTATAGGTTGAGATTCTTCTCTTTTTTGATTGAATTCAGAAATTCTTTGCGCAACTTCTTCAAAATTTGAGTCATCTCCTTTTAACAAAGCTTCCACAAATATAAATTTTTCAGCAATTTTATTGCCTCGATAACAAAATTGAAAATCAGAATTTTGTAATTCATGCAAATTACCATTATAATCCAAAGCTTTGACAACCAAAACAATTTGAGACATATCTGATCCATAGCAACCAGCATTCATTGCTATTGCTCCTCCAATTGACCCTGGAATTCCTGTCAAAAATTCAAGATTTTTTAAAGCAGCATCTCTACTATAAAGAGCAACATTTCCACACAGGGCACTAACTCCGACTTTGATTATATTATTGTCATGAGAAATTTTAGCAAAATTTTTACCGAATCTGATTGTAACCCCCTTAATTCCTCCACTACGAATTATAACATTTGAAGCTGCACCAAGAATTGTAACAGGAATTTCTTTCGGCAAATTTTGTAAAAAACTTTGTAAATCTTCAATATCTTCGGGACGAAATAAAACTTCAGCTTTGGCAGCCACATTAAACCAATTTTTCAACTCGGCATTTAACCTATATTCTCCTCTAACTTGAGGTAATTTTGAAATTAATTCAGACATTTTTCTAATTTAAAAATAACAGATGTACGTCCTTCTAAAGCCGCTTTTTTTTGGTATTTAGTTTCAGTCCACCAATTTGGAAAATTTTGCCAATCCGATTTGCTTTCTGCCAACCAATTAAAATTATTATTTTGAGAAATTACTGATAAAATCCAAGTTTTATAAGAATCATGATCAGTAGCAATTATTAAATTTGCATTTGGCTTCATTTTACTGCTTAGAAAATCTAAGAAATCACTATTTATTAATCTTCTTTTGAAATGTTTCGATTTTGGCCATGGATCAGGAAATAGGATATAAACTTCATCGAAAAATTCTTTCACATTTTCAGATAAAATTAATCTAACATCTTGAGTAGAAATTTTGATATTTTCAAGAGGCTCTTGCTGCAATTTAGCAAGTAAATTTACTACTCCATTAAGATGAGGCTCAAAACCAAAAAAATGGTGGTTAGAATTTTGTTTAGCTTTTTCAAACAAAAAATCACCAAACCCAAAGCCAATTTCTAAAATATTTTTGGCAGTTTTTTGCTCTTCAAAAAAATCACTTTCTCTAATTTTGTAAGCTGGCAAAAAGTCTTCTAATAAGTGGTTTTTATTATCAGATAATTTACGACTTTTAATGCGTCCAAAACTTCTAATTACAACTTTCTGGGAATTATATGTTGAATTATTTTTGTGATAATTTTTCAACTCTTTTTCTGTGTCTTCCATCTTCAAATTTAGTAGTTAAAAAAGCCTTTACCATTGCTAATGCTGACTTAGATTTGGTAAATCTTGCACCAATAACAATTACATTTGAATTATTATGCGCTCTTGAAAGTTTTGCAGACTTTGTATTATAACACAAAGCAGCGCGAATGTGAACAAAACGATTAGCCGCAATTGAAATTCCTATGCCACTTCCGCAAATTAAAATACCAAAATCATATTCTTCTTTAATTTCCGAAACTAATTTTTTTGCATAATCTGGGTAATCAACCGAAGTTGTTGCAGAATTGCAGCCTAAATCGACCACCTCAATTCCCAAATCAGATAACTCAGAAATTAGAACTCTCTTCAAATCAAAACCTGCGTGATCGGAAGCAATAGAAATTTTTTTAGTAAGAAACTTTTTCATTGTAACATTTAAAAACAAAAAGCGTTTGGTGATAAAAAACCACCAAACGCCTCAAATAGAAAATCTTTTTTACTCCGGCAGTTAATCCAAAATAAAACCAAACTATCTTTTACGGTAAGTTTGACCTTTACGAGCTTTTTTAAGACCGTATTTCTTACGTTCAACAACACGAGAATCACGAGTCAAGAATCCGCCAGCTTTAAGAGCTTTGTGATTTGAAGGTTCGAAAGCAACTAAAGCTTTACTGATTCCATGAGCAAGAGCTCCAGCTTGTCCTGTTAATCCGCCACCAGTGATTGTCGCAACAACGTCAAATTTATTGTCGTTTTTAGTTGCTGAAAAAGGGAATCTAATAATATTGAACAAGATTTCTCTGCCCAAATATGTTCTACCATCACGCTCATTGATTTCAACTTTACCAGTTCCTTTTTTAATCCAAACTCTAGCAACAGCATTTTTTCTTTTGCCAGTAGCATAAGCTCTTCCTTGAGCATCAATTTTTTGCTCTCTTGGTTCAGCTTCAATTCTATTTTGATCAACTTTGATCACTTTTTCTTTTGCAGTTAAAGACATATTTATTTAAGAAATTATTTTTTATTTTTTCTGTTCATTGCGGCAATATCCAAAACCTGAGGGTTTTGTCCTTGGTGCTTATGCTCAGCGCCAGAATAAATGTGCAATTTCACCATAATATCACGTTGCAATGGTCCACGAGAAATCATTCTTGAAACTGATTCTTCTAAAATTCTTTCTGGAAATCTTCCTTCAAGAATTTGTCTTGCTGTTCTTTCTTTAATTCCACCAGGATGTCCAGTATGCCAGTAATATTTTTTATTAGCATATTTTTTACCTGTAAATTTAATTTTATCTGCATTGATTACAACCACATGATCACCACAATCAAGGTTTGGTGAGAATGTTGGCTTATGTTTACCACGTAAAATGTTAGCAATGATTGTTGAAACTCTACCAACTACAAGGTTTTCAGCATCAATTAACCACCATTTTCTTTCAATTTCGCTCGGCTTTGCCGTATAGCTTTTTGCTGTATAAGATCGCATATTTTTCAATTTCTTAAAATAATATTTCATTTAAATGCTTTTCTAAGCCTTGCAAAGCCTATATTCAGCGATGTTTCTCTTTTGTAAGGAAAAGAGCTTTTACTTCAATTAGGGGAAAGAAGGGCGGCAATTTAGAGTCCTTTAACAAAAAAAGTCAAGGTTTTTGTGATGAGCGCAAAATAAATGTTAAAATTCAGTGTAAAATATGGTTTTTGATTGATAATATTTAGACAAAAAACTGCTTTTTTAAATATTAGAACCTAAATTTGAATTACAATTTCTTAGTTTATTCCCTGAAAAACCGCTTTATCAAAACCATTTTTTGTTTTTGGATGACGAATTGTGCGTTTCAAAACATAAGCAAAGATCAGCGGGTTATATTGATAAATCTCATTTAAATATTGGCGCTCTTGTTTGAATAATCAGATTAATTGCAGTTAAAGGATAATCGCGCCATTCAAAAGCCTTTTCATGTAGATTTGGACGCTCTAACAATTTTAGCATTGGAGTTGGCAAACGGTTAAATTGGGTTGTTGCAGAAATTTCTCCGCAAAGCAAACCTTCATATTTTTTCTTAGAACCCATCATAAATCTTTGACAAAAACACTAACTAGATTCTTTGTTGTTAA
>CAZENB010000021.1:0-10886 GCA_964513555.1 uncultured Rhizobium sp.
CTGAGATCCTTCGCTTCGCTCAGGATGACAGTTTGAATTAGGAATTGTGTGTTAGGGGATAATTCCCCAAGATTTTACAAAAAATATTTGACACTGTTGCAAAAATTAAATAGAGTTAAGGATATTTTTTAATTTAAACTTAAATAAGGATTTTCATGGAAAACAAAAACGCTCAATTAAAAGAACAAATAAGTACTAGCGATATACCAGAAAATGCTAAAAAAGCTCTTGAGATTCTTGATGAGTTGGAAAACTTTACAGTAAACCTTAGAAAAAAACTAATGGCTGAATTAAGACCAGGTGGAAACATGGTTCATCTTAAACTTGACGATTCAAAATAAAAATTAATGTAAGAAATTTCATTCTGGATGAAGCTAACAGTTTCATTATCTTTAGCTAGTAATCACGACGTTCTTCACTTATCTCAGAATGACAAAATCATTGGGCTTTGCTCCAAACTGTACTTGTTATGATAATGTAGTTACCAGATTAATCCTCTTCTGCTAAACAATTTCCTTTGCCTTCTTGTGTACTTTTTGCTATAGAAAAGCCAACAAGTAAGTTTATTGAAAATAATATAAGAAAAGTAGCCAGTATTCCTGATACTTGGTTTTGTTTATTTACAGAATTAGAAATTACAATAACCAATATTGTGAAATTGATATAGATGAAAGAAAGACATAAAATTTTTTTTATTTTATCTTGTGAAAACACAAGAGCGATTGCTCCAAGCAAACAAACTAATATTAATATAATATATAATAGCAAATAGTTTATCATATGATGAAAAAAGATAAGTTTTTTGCATTCTTTCTAGCATTTTTTTTACATCTAGCAAGTTTTAATTTTGCTTTGGCAGAAATAGTTAATTTGCAGAAAGAAGAGAATGCATTTGGTGACTGGAAAGTTTATTGCGAAACAGATGTTATGATGGATAGCTCGCATTGTAAAATTGCGACTAAGTTTTTCGATGATGTTTCTGTAATAACAATTGAGCCATCTTTAAAGCTATTTAATCAATTTTTGATAGTGATTCCGCAAGTTAAAAACGGTAGTTTCGTTAAAATTAAAATTGATAAAAATGACATTATTTTATCAGATAATGTGCTTTTTAAAGATTTTGGTCTTGTGATACTTGATAACCTAAGAAAAAATAATATATATCAACAAATGAAGAATGGTGATTTTTTATTTTTAAGATTTAATGTGCGCAATTCGGAAAAAGAGGTTACAGTAAAAATTAACCTTAATGACTTCAGAAAGGCTTTTAATTACTATAATTCCAAGGTTCTTGAGAATTAGTTTTTATCAATTTATTAATTATTTTAAAATTTATGACTACTCGTGTTGCAATTAATGGACTTGGAAGAATAGGAAGATGCGTTTTAAGAGCTCTTTATGAAAATCCTGAATATAAAAACATTGAACTTGTTGCTGTAAATGGACCAGCTCCAATTGAAACTCACGTGCATTTGTTAAAATATGATTCAATACATGGAAGATTTTCAAAATCTGTTACTGCAGAAAATGAAGACTTAGTTGTTGATGGCAAAAGAATTAAACTTTTAGCCGAAAGAGATCCAAAAAAACTACCTTGGTCAGATTTAAAAGTTGATATTGTTTTGGAATGTACTGGTGCTTTTACTAAGTATGATGATGCAGCTCAACATATTACAGCAGGTGCAAAGAAAGTTATTATTTCAGCTCCTGCAAAAGAAGATTCGGTGAAGACAATTGTTTTTGGTGTTAATGACGAAGCTTTGAACTCAGAAGATAAAATTATTTCTGTTGGTTCTTGTACTACAAACTGCTTAGCGCCTATTGCAAAAGCAATTAATGACGTAGTTGGAATCGAAAAAGGTTTTATGACTACAGTTCATGCCTATACTAATGATCAAAATGTTGTGGATAATTCTCATAAAGATTTACGTCGTGCCAGAGCTTGTGCAATGTCAATGATTCCAACTTCAACTGGTGCTGCCAAAGCTATTGGTCTTGTGTTGCCAGAGTTAAAAGGAAAATTAGATGGCGGAGCAATAAGAGTTCCAACAGCTAACGTTTCTATGGTTGATTTAAATTTCATTGCTAAAAGAGAGACTACTAAAGAAGAAATTAACGAAGCGGTAAAAAAAGCTGCCGCAGGTAGAATGAAAAGAGTACTGCAAATTGTTGAAGAGCCTCTTGTTTCAATCGATTTCAATCACAGCAGCTTCAGTTCTTGCTTTGATGTTACTCAAACTAAAGTTTTGGGTGGTAATATGGTGAAAGTTGCTTCTTGGTATGATAATGAATGGGCATTTTCTATGAGAATGCTTGATGTTGTCGATTTAATGAATAAATAAAAATCATTCTAGATTGCGGGTACTAATTATAGAAGTGAAGTGCCCGCATTTTTTTAATTTACATGTAAAAATAACTAAATCTAATTAACAAAAATTTATTATCTTTTTCAGTCTGATGTAATTAAATTTCTTGTGCCGCTTTTCTTGCTAATCCATCTACTATTTCGTTATAGTGGTTTCCGCTGTGTCCCTTCACCCAAATCCATTCAATGCTGTGTTTTGCTACTTCAATATCTAGTTCTTGCCATAATTCTTGATTTTTTACTGGTTTTTTATCAGAACTTTTCCAATTATTTTTTTTCCAGGAAAAAATCCACTTTGTAATACCATCCATTACATATTTGCTGTCAGTATGAAGTCTGACTTTAGAAGATTTTTTTAAAGTTTTTAGGGCTTCAATTGCGGCTTTTAGCTCCATCTGGTTGTTTGTAGTATCTTTTTGTGCGCCGTAAATTTCCTTTTTATGCTGCTTATATAACAAAATGGCAGCATAACCACCTTTTCCGGGGTTTCCTAAGCAAGCACCATCAGTATATATTTCAACTATATCGCTAATCATTTGCTAAGAATTTCAGATTTTGTTTTTGCTGCATTGATTGCTTTTTCAAATAAATCTTCAAGTGATTTTTTGTTTTCCAAAATTTTTAAAGCTGCTTCTGTGGTTCCGCCTTTTGAGGTAACGGATTTTTTTAATTCAGTAAAGTTTAAGTTAGAATTACAAGACATTAAAGAAGTTCCTAAAAATAAAGTCTTAACTAGTTCAGCAGATTCTTCATCATCTAAACCAAGCTTAAGTGCAATTTTGGTAAATATTTCTTGTAAATGAAATATATAAGCAGGTCCTGATCCAAAAATTGCAGTTGTTGCATCAAATAGTTTTTCATTTCTTAGCTCAAAAGCATAACCAAATTTAGAAAAGATTTTATGCAAACTTAGTTTTTCAGATTTTTTAATATTTTTATTGCAAAGATATGGGAAAATTCCTTGAGAATCTTGGATTGGAAGGTTGGGCATTGAGCGAATAATTTTTTTGTCTTTGCCCAAAACTTTTTCAAAAAAATCTATTTTTTTACCAGCCAGAATTGAAACAAAAATAGTTTCTTTATGAAAAATTTGTTCCTTTATAAAATTATGTAAAATTTCTTGTGAATCTTGTGGTTTTATGGCAATAAAAACTAGGTCTGCTTTATATTTGTTGTCTAAGTCTTTTGAACTTTTGATGTATTTAAAGTTAATTGACTTATTATCGTCTGTTTTTTTAAGAACAGTTATTTGATTGGTTTTAAATTTGCTTTCATCAACCAAATTATTAGCAATTATTGAGCCCATTTTTCCACAACCCAAGAAGAAGATATTTCTTATTTTCATAAGAGCATTATTTGTTAGAAAATTATAATGTCTAAATTTTTTCTGATGATAATATGTAATAATCGTAAGCACTATGAAATAATGAGTTGCGATCCATTTTTAATATCAAGAGATTTATGTTTTGGTATATTTAATTCTTAACTAAGATAGTTAGCAAAAACTATATTGATTTAGATATAAGTTTTTTTGATTCTTAAGAGTGATTGACTGACGCCAATTTTTTTTGGCGTCATTTTAAATTAGGAAATTAAAGCGCAATAGCAGAAAAAATAACTAAGCTTTTCTATCTGCTATAGCTTGTTTAATTGAAGCAATAGCTTTTGCTGGATTCAAACCTTTAGGGCAAGCATTTGTACAATTCATAATTGTATGGCAGCGATAAAGTTTAAAAGGATCTTCTAAAGCATCCAATCTTTCTGCTGTTGCTTCATCTCTGGAATCGACAATCCATCTTTGAGCTTGCAATAAAATTGCAGGTCCTAAGTATTTATCACCATTCCACCAATAGCTTGGGCATGAAGTTGAACAACAAGCACACATAATACATTCATAAAGACCATCAAGTTTAGCGCGATCTTCTGGGCTTTGTAGTCTTTCTTTGGAAGGATTAGTTGGTTCTGAAGCTTGAAGCCAAGGTTTTACTGATTTGTGTTGTTCATAAAAATGAGTTAAGTCTGGTACCAGATCTTTTACAACTGGCATATGAGGAAGTGGATATACTTTAACATCTTTGGTTTTGCATTCTGAAATTGCTTTGGTGCAGGCTAGGGTATTTGTACCATCAATATTCATAGCGCAAGATCCACAAATTCCTTCACGACATGATCTGCGGAATGTAAGAGAGCTATCATGTTCAGATTTAATTTTAATTAAAGCATCAAGAACCATCGGTCCGCATTCATCTAAATCAACTTCAAATTTATCAAGATGAGGGTTTGTTTTATTAACATCTTCTGGATCATAACGATAAATTTCAAAGACACGTACATTTTTAGCGCCTTCTTTTACCTTGAAAGTTTTTCCAGCTTTCTTATCAATTTGTGAATTTTTTGGAAGTGTAAATTCTGCCATTTTTTAAAAAAATTATGTTAATTTCTTTTTGAAATAGATTCTGAAATCGTAATTGCTTGAATCCAAAATCTTTTCCAAAAGAAGTAAAAATTAGTAAACTCTTTTTTTAGGTGGAAAAGCTTGTACATCGTTAGAAAGAGGTTTTAAAACCACTTCACGATAATCGGTTCTTGTATTACCTTTGTTATCGCACCACATAATTGAGTGTTTCATCCAATTTTCATCATCACGATCTTTATAATCGTCACGAGCGTGTGCACCACGACTTTCTTTTCTATTTAGCGCACAGTTAATTGTCACCAAGGCTTGCGATCTTAAATTATCAAGCTCTAAAGCTTCAACTAGGTCACTATTCCATATTAGGCCTCGATCAGAAACTTTTAAACTTTCAAAGCTATTAAAAATTTCATGCATTTTTTCAGTTCCTTTTGCAAGACTATCTTCGGTTCTGAAAACAGCAGCGTGAGATTGCATGCATTTTTGCATATCAAGTCTAATTTTTGCAGCTGGAAGATCTTTGTTGGCATTTCTTATCTTATCAAGTCGATCAATTCCTTCTTCGCCACTATTTGCTGAAAAATCAGAGTGAGGAGTGTTTGGTTTTACTAAGTGTGCAGCTTGAATAGCAGCAGCTCTACCAAATACTACTAAATCAAGAAGTGAGTTAGATCCTAAACGATTTGCGCCATGTACTGAAACACATGCAGCTTCACCAATAGCCATTAAACCAGGCACAACTTCAGTTTTACCATTTTTAACATTTAAAACTTCTGCTTTGTAGTTTGTTGGAATTCCGCCCATGTTATAATGCACAGTAGGTAATACAGGTATTGGTTGTTTTGTAACATCAACACCAGCAAATATTTTAGCAGTTTCAGAAATTCCAGGTAGTCTTTCATGAAGAATTTTTGGATCCAAATGATTTAGATGAAGATAGATATGATCTTTGTTTGCTCCAACTCCTCGTCCACCTAAGATTTCCATAGTCATCGCACGAGAAACTACGTCACGGCTTGCTAGATCTTTGGCACTTGGCGCATATCTTTCCATGAATCTTTCACCTTCAGAGTTTACTAAATATCCACCTTCTCCTCTAGCACCTTCAGTAATTAAACATCCAGATCCATAAATTCCAGTTGGGTGAAATTGAACAAACTCCATATCTTGCAAAGGAAGTCCAGCACGAAGAACCATGGCATTTCCATCGCCTGTACATGTATGAGCCGAAGTTGCTGAAAAATATGCTCTTCCATAGCCACCAGTTGCAAGTACAACTAAATGCGCTTTAAAACGATGCATAGTACCATCAACTAAAGAAAGAGCAGTAATGCCACGACAAACACCATTTTCCATGATTAGGTCAAGTGCAAAATATTCAATGAAAAATTGTGCGTTATATCTTATTGATTGTTGATAAAGTGTATGAAGAATTGCATGACCTGTTCTATCAGCAGCAGCACAAGTTCTTTGCGCTGGTCCTCCTTCACCGAATTCTTTTGTCATGCCACCAAAAGGGCGTTGATAAATTTTACCATCTTTAGTTCTTGAAAATGGAACTCCATAGTGTTCAAGTTCAATGATTGCGTCAGGAGCTTCTTTACACATGTACTCAATTGCATCTTGGTCACCAAGCCAGTCAGATCCTTTTACAGTATCAAACATATGCCAACGCCAATCGTCTTCACCCATATTGCCAAGAGCAGCAGAAATACCGCCTTGTGCAGCAACAGTATGCGAACGTGTTGGGAAGACTTTTGTTATACATGCAGTTGATAAACCTTTTGCTGCCATTCCGAAAGTAGCACGAAGACCAGCTCCTCCAGCTCCAACTACTAACACATCAAATTCATGATCTATAACTTGATAATTTCCAATTTTTTGTTCTGACATTTTTTATAAAAATTTTAGGTATTTATTATAATTTTTTAACCAATTAAATGAAGTCTGATTATAGCTGTAATAACTGCAACTGCTGTTGTAATTGAAAGAAAGTGAATAAGCATTATGTAAAAATGCATTTTAGTTTTGTTGCTGATATAGTCTTCAATTATCACTCTCATGCCAAGAGAACCGTGGTAAAGAGAAGAGCAGAAAAATAAAATTCCCATTATAGCATTTACTGGATATGCGAAAAATACTGGTAAATAACCTTGTGGGTCATCAAGAATTTTTATAAAAGAAAAGACTAACCATAAAACAAGTGGAATAAGGGCAACGGCTGAAATTCTTTGGTTTAACCAGTGATGAGCACCAGTTTTAGTTGAAGGAGCAATTTTTTTTGTCATAACTAGAATAATTTAAAATAGATAACTGAACCAACTGTTAAAGTTGTTAAAATGATAGCTGAAATAATTACTAGGAATCCATTTGTACGAGCAGTTTCTTTGTCAAAACCTTTTCCTAAATCCCAGAATAAATGACGGATACCATTACAAAAGTGATAGTAGAGAGCAAAGGTAATGCCACATCCGGCAATCCATAGAACATATCCCATCAAACCACTAATTAAGCAATCACAAGATTCTTCAGTTTGTTCAGCAACATTCATCTGATATGCGTAAAACACAAGATACCAGCAGATTGCAATTATTGAAAAGTATAAAATAACACCAGTAAGGCGATGAAAAATTGAAGTAATTGATGATATGTTCCATCTGTAAATTTGAAGATGTGGAGAGGTTGGAAGTTTTTTATTTTGTAAATTTTGCTGTGACATTTTTTTTAAGAAAAATTACTTAAGTGAAATACGCTACTAAATTTAGAACTGACTAAATTCTTTACAAGAAGAATTTATTAGTTTTTTACAAGTTTTTTTGATAAAAATTATCAAAAAATTTTATTATAGGTAAATAGTTTTGTAGGTAAAATAAATGA
The DNA here is from genome assembly GCA_964513555.1 of uncultured Rhizobium sp. GTDB lineage: Bacteria > Pseudomonadota > Alphaproteobacteria > Rickettsiales > UBA1997 > UBA2645. The sequence continues at coordinate 7,656 of CAZENB010000021.1, forward strand.
AGTTTTAGTAGTAGTAATTTTATTTATTTTTTTGTTCTTCAATTTTTCCAAACTCTAGAGAAACTTGTTTCCAAACATCATATTTATCAACAGGTAAATTTCTTAAAGGACTGCAAAAATTTAATGCTCTTCTTACGTTATTAACAATTGTTTTGTAGTTTACATCTTCATTGTATCTTCTGTCGTCCAGGTTATCTTCCAAATTTGATTTTATGAATCCATCACGACTTATTTCAACTGATACAATAATTGATATTTTATCTTCTTCTAAATTATTTTCTTCCAAAGATCTTCTATAGCATGTTGTCAGTTGGGATCTAATATTAAATTTTTCGCGAACTGAAAGGTTTAAACTCTCAAGATTGTTAATTTGTTGTTCATTATTGTTGCTCTTAGAATCTTCTAATATTTTTTCTTCTTTTTGTTTTTCTTCTTCTTTTTTATCTTCTTTCTCAGATGTTTTTTCTTCTTTAATTGTTTTTTCAGGTATTTTTTTAGTTTCTTCTATTTTTTCCTTTTTCTCTTCTTTTGCTATAACTTCTTTTTCTTCTTTTTTTATTTCCCTTTCTTCTTTTTTAGGTTTTTCTTCAACAGGAATAGGGGATTCGGAAGTTGGTTTTGGATCATTTTTCGTTTCAGTTTTTGGATCAGACTCTAACACTGTTTTTACTTCTGGTGTTGGTTCTTCTTTTTCTTTTTTAGAAGACTTTTTTTTAGGGAATTTTTTTTCTTTTTCTTCTTTTGGAATTTTGAAACGACTTTCAAAATCTTCTTTTGAAACCATGCTTATTGAAACTTGGTTAGTTTGAATATTATCTGAGACTTTTAGATTAAAATTAGCGTAAATTAAAGCAACAAGCAGAAAATGAAAAAAAATTGAGTAAAGAAGGTTTTTAATCATTTATTATTGAACTAATTCGGTAACTAAAATAACTTGACTGAATCCGCCTAAGTTTATTGTTTTTACTACGTCCATAACCCTTCCATAATCAAGTGTTTGATCAGCTTGGACATAAATTTTACTGTTTAGATCATTTTTAGTTACTTCAATTAACTTAGAAGATAAGTTACTTAATTTTACAGATTCTTCTTCAAGAAGAATTGATCCATCGGGTTTAACAGAAACTACTATTGGGTGAATTTTGTCATCATTTGGTTCTCCAGCTCCTTTTGGTAAAGTAACATCAACGCCACTTGTCATCATAGGAGCGGCAATCATAAAAATTATGAGTAAAACTAGTAAAACGTCAACAAAAGGCGTAATGTTAATATCACTTATAACGCGTCTTTTCTTATTTCCTCTGTTAGAACTTAAGTTAACTCCCATATTTTTGAAAGTGATTTTTATTATTCTGGAAGGTTTTTATTTTTTACAAAAAACAGATTACTAGATAGAGTTTTGTTAAAATTAATATCTTTCAGTGTTACTGTAATAATTTGATCTAAGTCATTTTTAACTTCCATTTTTACAAATTTTAATGGATTTAAATCAAATATTAGACTGAATTCCCCAGCTTCTTTGCGATTTTTTTTCATAACAGATACTTTGATCTGATTATCTGATTTTTTTACATTTGTAATTTCAATATCTTTAGCATCAAAAGATATATTTGGTCTTGTCAGGAAAGATGCAGGAGTTGTATTTGTACTCAGATAAGAAGTTTCTTCCAATTCAAGATCTTCGTAAGCTAAAACGGACCCGTTAACAACGATTAATATTTTTGGTTGAGCGTTATATTCGATACGCATTTTTCCAGGTCTAGATAAGAAGAAGTTGCCATTTAGAGTACTGTGTTCGGAAGATTCCTGAACAAACTTTGCTGATAGGTTTTTTATGTTATTCAGGTAGTTTTCAATTTGAGATAACTCATTTCTGTATGGCCGTAAAAAATCAACTTTTGTTGATGCCTGAGTATAATTTATGTTTACAAAGTAAAAAGCTACGCAAGTGATGAGACACTTTGCGTAGCTTTTTAGTTTTGATTTAAGATACATAGGTTTATTTTGAGTGATAAATTTTTTCATTTAAAGCACCTTCTGATTTATCAACAATCAGAGTTATTGCGCTATCACCTGTAATGTTGATAGTTGTTCTAACCATATCTAAAAGACGATCAATTCCAAGAATAATTCCAATTCCTTCGATTGGCAATCCTACTGAAGAAAGAACCATTCCCATAAAAATTATTGATCCACTTGGAATTCCAGCCGCACCCATTGAACCAAGAGTGCAGGTCAAAATAAGCATTAAATAATCATGTCCAGCAAGCTCAATTCCATAAGCTTGAGAGAAGAATAAAGCGCATATCCCAAGATAAATTGCTGTTCCATCCATATTAATACAAACACCAAGAGGCATTAGGAAGTTAGAGTTGCTTTTAGAAACTCCCATTCTGTCTTGTAATTGAGTCATAGCAGTAGAAAGAGTAGCTTTGCTGCTACTTGTTGAGAAAGCAATTGATTGAGTAAAGAGAATTTTGCGGTAAAATGGCAATGGTGACATACGAGCAAAGACCAAAATCATTAGACCAAATACAAAATATTGGAAAACACATGCTAATAAAACAACACCAATTAATTTGGCTAATGATTCAAGAATATCAGTTCCTTGAGTTCCTACAACCCAAGAAATAAAACCAAATACACCTAAAGGAGCAAGTTTTATTATTATTTCAATCATTTTAAAAGAAACTTGTGAAGCTGAGTAAATAAATTCTTTTACAGGTTTTGATTTATCACCAACCAAATTAATGGTAATTCCTGTGAAAATTGAGAACACAATAATTTGCAAGAAGTTATCTTTTACCATTGCTTCTAAAGGATTTGTGGGAATTAAGCCAAGTAAGAACTCAATCGCAGAAGGAGGCTCTTTAGCTACAAAAGTCGATGCTGAACCACTGGTTTCAAGTATAGCGTGTAAATCAATTCCTTCACCTGGTTTAAATAGTAAGCCAGCTGAAAGTCCAATTATAACAGCAAATATAGCAGTTATAACGTAACTTCCAAAACCTTTTAAACCAACTCTTGTAAAATTTCCTTCACCATTCATTGAAGTAATTCCTGAAAGAAGTGCAAAGAAAATAAGAGGGACTATGACCATTTTGATCAAGTTAATAAATACAGTACCAAAGATTTTGAGTGGTGCAGCACTTTCTCCTAGAACTATACCAGAAATTATACCCAAAATTAGACCGATAAGAACTTGTTGCCAAAGTTTCATAGTATTACAAA
>CAZENB010000021.1:10896-19376 GCA_964513555.1 uncultured Rhizobium sp.
CAGTATTTACCATTACTGGCTGAACAACCTGGCGAGGAAAAACATATTTTTCTACAAAAATCAGAAAGATACAAAGAATTACAAACACTCCTACGAGTATCAGAAAAAGGTTCACAGATTTGTACTCTTTAAGCTTGGGATAAAAAGCTTGCCAAAGTTTCATAGTATTACAAAATTAGTTAAATATTAGGTGAGTTACAAAAAACCAAAAGCATTGGTATTTCAGAACCATTAAAACTTGCAAAAATTACATATTTCAAAAGTTTTGAACGATGTTTGATAGTAAAAAAGAACTCGTAGACGACATCTAAAACTCTATGTAAGAAGCTTAGAAAATAGGCTCAAGAAAAGGCTTGTACCAACAGTGTCATCAAAGCAACTTACAGATCGGTTTTTTTAATGTCAAGTTTATAAAAAATTGTGATAATTAATACTTATGAGTGAAAGCTTTATTAGCAGTTACTTTATGATTTGCAAATATTAGTGAAATGATTTTAAGTTTTTAAAAAGATTTTGACTTTTAAAAAAAAGATCCAATTTTAGGGGAAGTTTTATATCTGAATTTTACATAATCTTTTAACGACATGAAAAAAATAATATCTTGTGCCTTAGTGGCAGTTTCTCTCTCTGCTTTTGTTAACGATTCTTTCGCTGCTACAAAATTTGTTGCGGTTGGAACGGGAAGTATTACTGGTGTTTATTATCCTGCTGGTGGTGCAATTTGTCGTCTTGTTAATCGTGGTAGAAGGGAACATGGAATTAGATGTTCTGTTGAATCAACAGGTGGTTCAGTTTCAAATTTAAATGCCATCAGAAATGGTTCTATAGATTTCGGTATAGTTCAATCTGACTGGCAATATCATGCTTACAAAGGAACTGGTTTTTTTGCTGATCAAAAACCGTTTAAAGAATTGAGATCTGTATTCTCACTATATACAGAAACCTTCACTCTAGCTGTTTCTGAAAAATCAGATATTAAAAAATTAGATGATATTGTTGGAAAAAGAGTTAACTTCGGTCCTCAAGGCTCTGGAATGAACGCTACAATGGAAGTTTTAATGAATGCAAAAGGTTGGAATAAAGATAATTTTTCTAACATTACTTACTTGCAGCCTTCTGAGCAACCAAAAGCTTTGTGTGAAGGAAAAATTGATGTCATGATCTATGCTGCTGGTAACCCTAATGGGGTTTTACAAGAAGCAACTCAAACTTGTAAGGTAAGAATTTTAAGTGTTGATAAAGAAACTATTGATAAGTTAGTAAAAGAAAATTCTTTCTACGCTAAAGCAGTTATTCCAGGAGGTGTTTATGCTGGAAATCCTAACAACGTAGAGACTTTTGGTATTAAAGCTGCTGTTGTTGCATCTGAAAAAGCTGATAACGAAGTTGTTTATAACATTGTAAAAGCAGTTTTTGAAAACTTTGATAACTTAAAAACATTGCATCCAGTGTTTTCTTCTCTGAAAAAAGAATCTATGGTCAATGAAGGAAATTCTGCTCCAATTCATCCAGGTGCTTTGAAATATTTTAAAGAAGCTGGTTTGTTGAAAAACTAAGTTTTTCTTATACTCAGGATTTATAATTTAAAAACCCATCTTAAGTTTAAATTAAGATGGGTTTTTTATTGAAAAATTTATAAAATTATACCGTAACAACAAGTTTAATCGTGAGGTTAAATGAAGGATTTAGGAGTTTTTGCTCAGAGTTTGCTTCTTGAAATGCTTAGTATGATAGTACTTGTTAAGATGATATAGTTATCAAAATTTATCTTTATTATTCTATAGAATTCAGCTATAATAAAATAAAAAACTTTTTAATCTTTGTAGATTATAATATTGCAAGCAGTGTTTAATGAAATAGAGTACTTTTTGTAAACTAGATATAATTAAACTTTTAGCAGCAACGATTAATTTTATTCCATTTCTTCTTTTGCGCTTCTTTTAAAAAAGACTTTTTATCTAAAATTTTTTCTTCTGAGTGATTATTTCTGTGATGTTTTAAATAATTTTCATAAGCAAAATCACCTTCTATATATTCTTTAAAAGACTTATAAATTTTCCAAAAATTAAATAGAATTTTTTTCATCTTCTTTTTTAAAAAGAATTGGTAAAGATTTTCTAAGTCCTTCAATAACAACAATCCATAATATAGAAACAAAACCTAGAGCAATAAATGCAACTAGTTTCTGATTAAATATGGCATTTTTTGTGATTATTATTTCTGATTTCTCACTGAGAAGACAATTATCTATCTTATATTGTAAGCTTTCTGCCATTGAAAAAAAACCAATTCTGATATCATCTGAAAAAACTTTTTGCAAAACTCCGTAAGTTGTAATTGTTAAAAGGAAACAAAGAGGAATTGCAGTAATGAAAAAATATTTTCTTTTATCACTTTTGATCAAAATTATTGTAGCAAGTAGCATAGCAATTCCTGAAAGCATTTGATTTGATAGTCCAAAAAGAGGCCATAAAATATTTATACCTCCATTTGGATCTAAAACTCCCATGTAAAGAAAATATCCCCAAGCAGCTACAATTAATGTGCTAGAAAAAATATTTGAGAAATTAGAATATCTATTCTCAGAATTATTTCCCAGAGGTTTATAAATATTTCCTAGTAAGTCTTGCAACATGAAACGAGCAACTCTTGTTCCGGCATCAAGAGTTGTTAATATAAAAATTGCTTCAAACATTATAGCAAAGTGATACCAAATTGATATCATACTGTTTCCAAAAGCAGAAGAAAATATATGAGCCATTCCAACCGCAAGTGAAGGAGCTCCTCCAGTTCTGGAAAACAGGCTATTTTCTCCCATTTGGTTGGCTAAATTATCCATTGTTTCAACCGTAAGAGGAAAACCCCAAGAATTTATTGTATTTACTGCAGTTTGAACATCACTTCCACCAAGTGCAGCAGATGGTGAATTTATAGCGAAGTAAATTCCTGGTTCTAAAATGCAAGCTGCAATAACAGCCATAATTGCAACTGAACCCTCAAGAAGCATACTCCCATAGCCAACTAAAGGAATATCTTTTTCATTAGAAATAATTTTTGGTGTGGTGCCAGAAGCAACTAATGCATGAAATCCAGAAATTGCCCCACATGCAATTGTTATAAATAGAAATGGAAAAATTTTACCACTAAAAATTGGCCCAGATCCATCAATAAATTGAGTTAGTGCGGGCATTTGAATTTGTGGTCGGAATATTAAAATTGCAATTGTTAGTAATAAAATTGTGCCAATTTTTAAAAATGATGATAAATAATCGCGCGGTGCAAGTAATAACCAAACAGGTAAACATGCAGCCAAAAAACCATAAGCTATTACTGATATTGCTAAAAATTTTTCATCATGATTAAAAATTTCTGAAAGAGCAGGGTTGTAGTGAATGATTTTTCCACAATAAAGTGCTAGTAGAAATAAAATAATTCCAATCAAACTTGCTTCAAGAACAGCATTGGGTCTTAAATAAGAAAGATAAATACCAATAAACATAGCAATTGGAATTGTTAAAAAAACTGTTGCTGTTCCCCAAGGGCTGTGTGCTAAAGCTTTAACAACAATTAAACCTAAAACTGAAATTAGAATTACAATTATTGCTAAAGTTCCAATGATTGCTGCATAACCTGCAATTGAGCCAAGTTCGTCTTTAATAATTTGACCTAAACTTTTTCCATTTCTTCTTGTAGATGCAAATAATATTATCATATCTTGAACTGCTCCAGCTAAAATAGATCCAATTAAAATCCATAAAGTTGAAGGTAGGTATCCAAATTGAACTGCTAAAGTTGGTCCAATTAATGGACCTGGCCCAGCTATTGCAGCAAAATGATGACCAAAAACGATCCATTTTTTAGTTGGTACAAAATCTTTGCCATCGTTAATCTTAAAAGATGGGGTTTGTTTATTTTCATCAATTAAAAGAATTTTTGTTGCAATTAAAACACCATAAAAGCGATAAGCAATCAATTGGCAACAAATGCAAGCAGCAACAAGCCAAAGCGAAGAAATGCTTTCTCCACGAATTAGTGCAATTCCTCCAAAAGAAGCGGCACCAATAATTCCAATTAAAACCCAAATTACTAAATTACGAAAATCTTTTGTCATTTACTTGTTGTATTTTACTTTATGATAAAAAAAATCAGAACTATAAATTATATCAGTATCCGATAAATTAAACAAATTAATTGAACAATGGCAGAAAAAAATACTCTTTCTATCTTGGAAAGCATAAAACAAAAGATGATGAAATTTGAACAAGATCCGGAAAAAAATGAAAATATTTTCGACGAAATAAAAGAGTTCGAATATTCTGATAACTCAAGTGTTAATATAGAGGAAAATCATGAGAATGTTTCTGAAGCAAAAATTATTACTGAAAATATTGAGAGCGAAGAAGATTCGAAGTTTGATTTAGATCTTGAGGACTATGAAGGTGAAGAAGATGATCTTTTACAAGATAATGGCAATTTTCTTTTTGAAAATCATAAAGTTAGCGATGTGAAGCAAGTCCAAAATTCGCAAAATTTTAATTCAAATCAAAGTTCTGTTGTGCAAAAAGTTCCTGAAAATAATGATCAAATAATTAATCAAACTCAAGAGAAAAACTTAGATGCTGAATTAGAGTTTGATCTTGATGAGTTAGAAAAAGAGTTTTTAATTGATAGTAAAATTAAAAATGAACAAAAATCTTCTATCAATAATAAAGAATTTATTGAAGAAGGTGAAGATTTTTTAAATTTAGATGGATTAGAAGATTTGGAAGAAACTCCAAGTAAGAAAGAATCAATTTCTACAACTCTACAAAATAAGGATGATGAATTTCCTGAAATTGACCTAGATGATGAGTCTTTTATAAAAGATAATTCTAAAACAAATTTAGAAAAAGAAAATATAGAAAAGTTAGATAATGAAATTGATTCTAGAATTGATGATGATGAAGAAGATGAAATATTATTTAAAGAAGATAGTGATATAAATAAAGATCAAAATAATCAAACACCAGTTGTTAATAATTCTAATGGTAAGTTTGAGGTGATTAATAGTGGTTCTAATAGTCAAAATTCTTATTCTATGCCACTTATAACTAAAGATACTTTGCATCAAACTACAGAATCAATAAGAAAGTTGATGGATGCAAGCAACGTAATAAATGGTATAAAAACTTTTTCTCAACAAGCACCTTTTAATGAAATTGCTCTTCAATTAATGGAGCCTAAGTTAGAAAAGTGGTTGAATGATCATTTGCCTGAGTTAGTTGAAAAAATTGTTCGTGAGGAAATTTCAAGAATAATTCCAAAAATTGATGAAGAAAAGAAGTAGTTTCTGAAATAGTTTTAATAAACAAACTCCATATTTAAATTGAAATATGGAGTTTGTTTTTATTACACTTTAATTTCATTAAAGGTTTTGCGAATCTTATCACAGGCTTCTTTTATATGCTGTGAAGTGATAATTAGTGGTGGTAAAATTCTTATAACATTTTCTCCGGCTGGAATTGTTAGTAGTCCATTGTCGATCAGGTTTTTTACAATTTCACCGTTTTCAACTTTAGAACTTATTTTTATACCAAGCATTAAACCAACGCCACGAATTTCATCAATCAAACTAGGAAACTCAATTCTTAGCTTTTCTAATTCATATTTTAGTTCTTCTGCATTTTTTCTCAAATTATCGAAGAAAAGGGGTTTTGACATTTCGTTTAAAACAACTTGTGCAATTGACATGGCAAGAGGATTTCCACCATATGTTGTTCCGTGTACTCCAAAAGTCATGCCACTTGCTGCTTCTTTGGTTGCAAGACATGCTCCAAGAGGAAAACCACCAGCAATTGCTTTTGCAGTTGCAATAATATCGGGTTTTACTCCAAAATATTCGTAAGCAAATAAATATCCAGTTCTTCCCATGCCGCATTGAACTTCATCAAAAGCTAGTAGCAAGTTATTTTCATCAGAAATTTTTCTTAATTCATGAATAAAATTTTTATCACACACTTTAATTCCTTCTTCACCTTGAATTGGTTCAATTAAAATTCCTGCTGTATTTTCGTTAATTGCAGCTTTTACAGCTTCAATATTGCCAAATTCAACATTATCAAAACCATCTAATATTGGTTCAAAACCTTCTATATATTTCTTTTTTCCAGCTGCTGAAATTGTTGCTATAGTTCTGCCGTGAAAAGCTCCTGTGAAGGTTATAATGCGGTTTTTATTTGGCTGGTTTTGTACATAAAAATGACGACGAATCATTTTTATAACGCATTCTATACTTTCAGCTCCAGAATTGCAGAAAAATACATAATCAGCAAAAGTTTTTGATGTTAAGTTGTCAGCATATTTATTAAGTTCGTTTCCATTATAAATATTAGATACATGCCATAGTTTTTTGGCTTGATTGGTTATTGCTTCAACCATTTTTGGATGACAATGTCCCAAGGCATTTACAGCAATTCCAGCACCAAAGTCTAAATATTTTTTACCATTGGCAAAAAGGTACGCGCCTTCACCATGAGAAAATGTTATATCAAATCTTTTATGAACAGGAAGCAATTTAGGGCTGGTTGTCATTTATTTTATAATTTAGGTTAAATTTTAAAAAAATTGGGTGCTCTCAATTAGAACTATGAAACTAAAAATAAAGAAATATTTTTGAATTGGAAATTACATTTTTTAATAAAAAACATGAATTATTAGTTGTAGAATTAATTTTTATTTTATGTAGCTATGGGTGCCTAAATTTCTGTTGTCAAAAGCAAATAAAGTTTCTCAACATGGTTTAAGAAATAGTAGGTTATTAATACAAATATATAATTCATTAACAGACCAATAAAAATGCTTCTTGATTCAATTGAAACAAAAGAAAAAATTTTAGAAAAATTTCTAAAAATAGTTGTTTTTGAAGGGTGGAATGATTTTGCTTTAAAAAAATCTTTAAAAGATTGTGGTATTGAAGAGAAGTTTTTGAATTTAATTTTTCAAAATGGATGTTTGGATATTGCTGAATTTTACATTGAAAGTCAGAATAAAAAACTTCAGTTAGAAATTTCAAAAATTGAAAATTTTGATAGTAAGAAAATTCGTGATAAAATTCGTATTTCCTTGTATTTAAGATTTGAAATAGAAAAAGAAAATAAAATTGCATTACAAAGATTGTCTAATTTTTACTTAAGTTTGCAAAATCTTGCATCTCTTGAAAGAGGTTTTAGACCGGGAATTCAATTTTTTAAATCTTGCTTTAAAGTCTCTGATTTTATTTGGAAAATAATAAACGACCAATCAACGGATTTTAACTTTTACACTAAAAGAATCACTTTAGCTAAAATTATTTTACGTACTTTAGTAACTTTTTTAAAAGATGATACAAAAGACCTTGAAAAGACAAAATCTATTATAGATTATGAGATTGAAAAAGTTATGAAATTTGAAAAAAATAAAGCCAAAATTCAAAATATCTCTAAGAAAGCTAAAGATCGTTTAAAAGAGCTTTTGATTTGTGAAGATGGATTGCCAAAAAAACCAAAAGAGATTTTAAAAAATTTACCTTTTGTAAGACTATTTAAATAAATTTTATGGATACAACATTTAACATTTTTGACTTAATATTTTTTGGCAGCGTTTTTTTATTTAGCTTCATAGCTTTCTTTCGTGGACTTATAAAAGAAGTCTCTTCTTTGTTGATTTGGATTATTGCCGCAATATCAACTTATTTCTTATCGCCTTTTCTTACAAAATTTCTACTTTCATACTACCATAATGAAACTGTTTTATACTTCGTTTCAAGATTAGTTATTTTTATTGCTATATTTTTAATGCTTTCTCTTTCCTTGTCGGAATCAATTAAAAATTTTAAAGAAAAAGTGCCAACTTTATTTGACAAGTCTTTCGGAGCTTTATTTGGTGTTATAAAAGCTATACTTATTTTTGCTATTTTCTACTCTGCAGTTTACAATGCATCTATTTTAGTTAGTATGCGTCAGAACTTTGATGTTAAAGAAGGTTTAAAAGCTAAAATGCCATCTTGGATTGAAAATGCTAAGTGTGGTAATGTTTTGAAAATTTCCTCGGCTATTGTAGATCCTTTGGTAAAAAAGTTTGTTGATGCTGTTGCAGAGAAAGTTTATAAATCAAATTTAGTTATAGAAAATTCTGCAGAACAAGTTGAAAGTTCTGTTTCTAATGAAGAAAGTATAAAAAACTCTGATAATAAACTAGAAAATCAAAATTCAGTTAATAAAACAAACTCTGAAACTAACAAAGAATCAGGTGGGTATAATAAGCGTGATATTGAAAAAATGAATCGCTTAATTGAAATTATTGAGTAGAATAAATATCTAAAACTATTACTAACCTTAATATAAAAAAATATGTTTAGACTTACAGGTAAAAATGCATTAGTAACTGGCGCAACTGGTGGTATTGGAAGCGAAATAGCAAAAGCTTTGGCAAAACAAGGCGCAAAAATTGTTTTATCTTCAACA
>CAZENB010000021.1:19386-26633 GCA_964513555.1 uncultured Rhizobium sp.
TACCATTAAAAATTTCCGAGAAGTAATACTTAATTCGAAAACCATTTTGTGGAATGGTCCAATGGGAGTTTTTGAAATGGAAAACTTTAAAAAAGGTACCGTTGAAATAGCAAAAGCTTTGGCAAAACAAGGCGCAAAAATTGTTTTATCTTCAACAAAAGAAGAAAAGTTAAAAGAACTGGCAAACGAAATCGGTGGCGATGTAAAGTATATCGCTTGTAACTTATCTGATGCTTCCCAAGTTGAGTCTTTATTCGATAAAGCTGAAGAACTTGTTGGCGGACAAATTGATATCTTGGTTTGTAACGCAGGAATTACAAAAGATGGTCTTATTCTTAGAATGAAAGATGAGGACTTTAACCAAGTTATTGATGTAAACTTAAAATCAACTTTTGTTTTGAATCGTAATGCAATTAAAAAAATGATGCGTAGAAAATATGGTCGTATCATAAATATTGCTTCGGTTGTTGGTGTTACTGGAAATCCAGGACAAGCAAATTATGTTGCTTCAAAAGCTGGTATGATTGGTATGACTAAATCTTTAGCTCAAGAAGTTGGAAGCCGTGGAATTACAATCAATTGTGTTGCTCCAGGTTTCATTTCAAGCCCAATGACTGACGTGCTGAATGATCAACAAAGAGAAGCAATTTTAAACAAAATCCCCGCTGGAAAAATGGGTGATGCATCTGATATTGCAAAAGGTGTCGCTTTCTTGGCTAGCGAAGATGCGTCTTACATTACGGGTCACACCCTACATATTAATGGTGGAATGTTTATGAACTAGTAAAATTTTTCTAACGAAAAATTTTATGAAATTTGATTTTTTTGCGATAACTTTATTTCTGTAATCGCAAAAAGTTTTTTATTTTTATAATAAGAATTCATTCTGAGCGAAGAATCTCAGGATTTTGTTTTCTGAGTTTATCGCGCGATATACTTTTTTTTGCTAGAAATGGCAGTTTTATTTATACAATTTTAAATTTAGTTTTAATTAAAGTTTTTCAAAAAAATGCTAACAATACATAAAACAAAAGTAGCGATAATTGGTTCTGGTCCAGCAGGCTACACTGCTGCAATTTATGCAGCACGCGCAAATCTTCAGCCAATAATTATCAATGGAATTCAACCAGGTGGACAATTAACAATCACTACCGAAGTTGAAAATTATCCAGGATTTGCTGAGGCAATTCAAGGTCCTTGGCTTGTTGAACAAATGGAAAAACAAGCAATTCATGTGGGAACCAAAGTTTTTCACGATCACGTTAAGGAGGTTGATTTTTCTAAAAGACCGTTCAAGTTAATTGGTGAATCAGATGATATTTATGAAGCTGATGCAGTCGTAATTGCAACTGGAGCTCAAGCAAAATGGCTTGGTTTAGAATCTGAAAAAAAATTTCAAGGTTTTGGAGTTTCTGGATGCGCTACTTGTGATGGATTTTTTTTCAAAAATAAAAATGTTATTGTTGTTGGTGGTGGAAATAGTGCAGTTGAAGAAGCTCTTTATCTAACAAACCATGCTGCAAAAGTTTATGTAATTCACAGAGGCGAAAAATTTAAAGCTGAAAAAATTTTACAAGATCGTTTATTTAAAAATCCAAAAATTGAGGTAATTTGGAATCATGTTTTGGACGAAGTTTTGGGCAGTGAAAACCCAAGAAGTGTTACTGGAGCTCGCTTAAAAAATTCTGTAACTGGAGAAACAAAAGAAATGCCAATTGATGGAATTTTTATTGCAATTGGTCACAAACCAAATTCGGATTTGTTCAAAAATACTGGTCTTGAAATTGACTCTGAAGGTTATGTTTTAACGAAGCCAAACTCAACTGCAACGAACATTGCAGGGGTTTACGCCGCAGGCGATATTCAAGATAAAATTTATCGTCAAGCGATAACAGCTGCAGGCACTGGTTGCATGGCTGCACTTGAAATTGAAAAGTTTTTGGCTCATTAAAATTACGATCTAATTCTTACCTTAGAAATGAATAAAGACCAAAATAAAAGTTAATTATTGATGAATTTTTCACAAAGAAATGGCTATATAAAACCTAGAGAATCTATTCAGAAGGAATTTTTAGATAGGTGCACTAAAACTAAAATATGGAATAACTTTTATTACTTATTAGAGGAACCATCTAATTGGTATCTTACTTCTTTATCTTTAAATCAATAAAATAGAAATCATTTTTGTGCACATTATTGGAAAAACTTTAAAAATAATAGTATTCATGAAATGCCTAAAAATTTTGATTTTTGGATTTCTGAATTTCAAAAAATATTTTTTCAACTCCCTATAAATTTAATGTTAGATTTTATTGAATTTTTCAACGATTATCACAAAGGATATGGATATCAATCTGAAGAGTTTGACTCATTAAATAAGATATTAGAAGAAGAAAAAGTTGCCTATCGTTTTGTTAATGGAATTTTCATTGAAATTGAATCAGAAGTTCAAATAAAAGAAATTGAAAATCTAATCAATAAACTTGAGGAGCAAAATTTATTAACCAGCAAAAGTCATTTTAATAAAGCCTTTGAAAGTCTTTATCACAGAGAAAAATTTAACTATAAGAACTCAATAATTGAATCAATTCAGTTTTTAGAGGCTTTAATTTCCTTTAAACTAAATAAAATAAAAGGAAACTCTCAGCTTGGTGATTTAATTTCAGATTTAAATAAAAATTTTCAAAACAATGATTTTGAATTAGATGTTTTTAATATGTTTTACAAAGTATATGGAAAGCTAAGTAATAGTGTTAGACATGGTAAAGAAAAATTTGAAATTTCAATAGAGCCAAATTTTTCTCAGGCAAAATTAATTTTTAATTTAGCAAATTCTTTAGCATCTTACTTGTTAAGTTTAGAATTGAGTTTTTTAGAAAATAATAAACCAAAATCATGAAAACCACAGAAAACCAAATTCAATTATTTGAAGATAAAAAAGTCCGCACAATTTGGAATGAAAAAGAGGAGCAATGGTATTTTTCTATTGTTGATGTTATTGCGATTCTGACAGAACAACTTAGTTATCAGGGTGCAAGAAATTACTGGAAAGTTCTAAAACACAGACTTTTAAAAGAAGGAAATCAAACGGTTACAAATTGTAACCAGTTGAAAATGGAAGCAGAAGATGGTAAAATGCGAACTACCGATGTTGCCACCACCGAACAACTTCTTCGCCTAATTCAATCAATTCCATCGAAAAAAGCTGAACCTTTTAAACTTTGGTTGGCGAAAGTTGGAGGTGAAAGACTTGACGAAATGCAAGATCCTGAACTTTCAATTGATAGAGCTTTACAGCAATATTTAAATCTTGGTTATAGTCAAAACTGGATAAACCAAAGGCTAAAAAGCATTGAAATCAGAAAGGAATTAACCGATGAATGGAAAAGACTTGGTTTAAAAGAAGGGAAGGCATTTGCTAGATTGACTGATATTATTACCAAGTCTTGGAGTGGCAAAAGCACCAAAGAGTACAAAACTTTGAAAGGCTTAAAAAAAGAAAATCTGCGGGATAATATGACAAATACTGAACTTATTTTAAATATGCTCGCAGAAGCTTCTACCAGTGATATTTCAAAAGCTACAAATCCTAAAAATTTTAACGAAAGTAAAAAAGTTGCGAAGCAATGAGGCTCAATTGCTGGAAATGCTCGCAAGGAATTGGAAGAAAAAACAGGTAAAAAAGTAGTTGTTGGAATGAATACTGGGCAATTTATAAAAGATAAAAATAAAAAATTGCGTCTAAATTGTAACAAAACCAAAAAAACAATTAAAAATTAAAGCGAATATATGTCTAATACTCTTACTCTTACAATTGAAAAAAACGGTGTAGCAAATTTAATTTTTGATTTACCAAATGAGAAGGTAAACAAACTTTCAAAAGTTGTTTTGGAAGAGTTAGAAAAAGCCATTAATGTAATTGACGGCAATAAAGCAATTAGAGTTTTATTGATTACCTCGCCAAAAAGAGATATCTTTATTGCTGGTGCTGATATTAATGAAATTAGGGATATTAAAGATTCAAAAGATGCTTTGGAGAAAGTTTCTCGAGGACAAAATATTTTACACAAAATTTCACAACTAAAAATCCCAACAGTTGCAATTATTAATGGTGCTTGTTTGGGTGGAGGTTTAGAACTTGCATTGGCTTGTAAATATCGCGTGGCAGTTACAAATAAAAAAACTTCTCTTGGTTTACCAGAAGTTAATCTAGGAATTATTCCAGGATTTGGTGGAACTCAGCGTTTACCAAGATTAATTGGTTTACAAGAATCACTAAAAATTATTTTGTCAGGAAAAGCAATTGATGCTTCAAAAGCTTTTAAAATTGGTTTAGTTGATGATTTGGCTCGTGAAGAATTTTTAGAAGAGAAATTAAGCGAATTTGTTACTGAAATATTGAAAGGTGAAGAAAATTTATACTTAAAAAAACGTAAAGATTTAAGAAGAAAATTATGTTGTAGTGAGTTTTTAACTAAATATATAGTTTTTTATTTGGCAAAAAAAGATCTTTACGAAAAAACAAAAGGTAACTATCCAGCTCCTTTTTATGCTTTAGAAGTTATCAAAAGAACGTACTCTGCTTGCAAATCAATTGAATCTGGATTGAAAGTTGAATTGGAAGCTTTTTGTGAACTTGCGGTTGATGATATTTCTAAAAATTTAATTCAAATTTTCTTCACTTCAGAAGCTTTGAAGAAAGACTTAGGAGTTGAAAATGTTGAAGGTTATGAAGTTAAAAATGCAGCACTTCTTGGTGCTGGAGTTATGGGTGGCGGAATTGCGTGGTTGTTTGCTAATAACAATGTTGATATTCGTTTGAAAGATATAACTCAAAACGCTATCGCTCTTGGATATAATCAAGTTTCTAAAATTTACAATCAGTTAAAAAAAATCAAAAAAGTAACAGAAGAACAATCTAATGCAAAAATTGCAAACATCACTAATAGTCTTGATTTCGTTGGTTTTGATAAAATTGATTATGTTGTAGAAGCAGTTGTTGAGAATATTGACGTTAAGAAAAAAGTTCTAGCAGAAGCTGAAGAAAAAGTTTCTAGAAATGCAGTAATTGTTTCAAATACTTCTTCCTTATCAATTTCTGAAATGTCTTCAGCTTTAAAAAGACCAGAACAATTTGCTGGAATGCATTTCTTCAATCCAGTAAATAGAATGCCACTTGTTGAGGTAATTCGTGGAGAAAAAACTTCCGATCAAACAATTGCCACGGTTGTAAAATTGACCAAAAAATTGGGCAAAACACCAATTGTTGTTAAAGATGTTGCTGGATTTTTGGTTAACAGAATCTTGTTGCCTTACATGAATGAAGCATCTTATTTATTGCAAGAAGGAGCTGAAATAAAAAGAGTGGATAGTTTGATTGAAAAATTTGGCATGCCAATGGGACCTTTTGTTTTAGCTGATGTTGTTGGAATTGATGTAGGTGTTAAAGTTGCTCACAGCCTTTATGAAGGTTATGGTGAGCGTATGAAAGTCTCGGCAATTCTTGATGAAATTTATAATAATCATAAAGATTTATTGGGCAAAAAATCAAATAAAGGTTTTTATCTACAATCAAATAACCAAGTAAACTCAGAAATTGAGAAAATTTTGGTAAAAGTTAGAAAATCAGAAAATATTGTTAAAAGAGAAATTTCTGATTCTGAAATTATTGATCGTTGTTTATTAACTATGATTAATGAAGCGGCAAAATGTTTGGAAGAAAATGTAGTTAAAAATGCTGCTTACTTAGACATGGCAATGATTATGGGAACTGGTTTCCCTCCGTTTAAAGGAGGAATTTTGCGATATGCTGATTTGCGTGGAATTAAAGAAGTAGTAAGTAAATTACATGAATTAAATGAAAAGCATGGTTTGCGTTTTGAAGTCAGCAAATTGCTATTAGAAATGGCAAAAAACGATCAGAAATTTTATTAATAAAATCCTCTTTTGCAAAAGTAGGTTTCTTCGTGAAGCGAAGACGGAGGATTTTAAAAAGCTAAATTTAAACTCCGAGTTAATTTTAAACTGTTTAAATCACACTTCAATGCTACCCTCTTTTTCAAAGAAGGTGTTTTTATGCATCCTTTGCAAAAGGAGGTGGCGCGAAGCGCCGGAGGATTCAAAAAATGCTAAACTGAACTCACGACCTTGTGTTAAAATAGGTAATTATCTTTAAAAATCACAAAATGAAAATAATTGGAATTGATCCCGGACTTACCAAAACCGGAGTTGGCATTATTGAAGTAAAAAACAATTCCTTAAGCTTTATTTCATCGCAAACAATTCACACTTCAGCATCGGATTCTTTGGTTTCAAGACTTACAAAATTTCACGAATCTTTAACTGAAATTATCAAAAATTATCAGCCAGATGAAGCTGCAATTGAAGAAACTTTCGTAAATAATAATCCAGTTTCATCATTAAAACTTGGTCACGCTCGAGGCGCATTAATTTTAACTTTAGGTTTGTGCGGTTTGAAAGTGACTGAATATTCCACCACAGCCGTAAAAAAAGCTGTCACAGGGGTGGGAAGGGCAGACAAAAACCAAATTGGGGCTATGATAAAAATACTTCTTCCTAAATCAAACGCCAAAAGCGAAGACGAAGCTGATGCTTTGGCTGTTGCCATTTGTCATAATAATAACGGTTTTATGGGAAGTTTGCTTAGGAAATGGTAAGTAAGACTTATGAAGATGCTTCAAAAATAAAGTTTTAAATAGTATCAATTTATTTTTGTGAAAAAAAATTGATTTTTAGTAGTTATGTTTTAAAAAAAACTCTTTGCTGTATTGCTTTCTGTGACGTCTTGTGCTGCAAATAATAATAAATCTGGACTTGGTGTTTTGTTCACAAGTACAAAAGATCCAGTGTTTTTTGATAATTCAGTAAAACCAATAAAAAAAGGTGAATCTTGTTCTACTAGAGCTTTGGCTTTCGTTGCTGTAGGTGATGCATCAATTAATGCAGCTAAAAATGATGGAAATATAACAAAAGTAGCATCTGCTGATACAGAATACCTTAATATTTTAGGAATTTTTGGTAGAGCATGTACCGTTGTTAAAGGAGAATAGTGATTTAATTTCAGAAACAAAAAACGAGTCAGAACAATGTTTTGACTCGTTTTTTGTTTTAAAATTATGTTTTTAAATCTGTTAAGATGTTGGGATAGCCAAATTACTGCCTTTATATAATTTATTTCTCATAATTTAAATAGGATGGTAGTTTTAAATGAAATTTATCCACCAAAA
>CAZENB010000022.1:0-1925 GCA_964513555.1 uncultured Rhizobium sp.
CTCGACAAAGGAACTGGTGCGGTGATGTGCTGTACCTTTGGTGATGAAACCGACATCCGCTGGTGGAAGAAGCACAATCTCGAGCTCAAAGTTATTGTTGGTAAAGATGGTAAAATCGAAGGCCTGCCACTAAAGCAGTTCAAAGAAAAAGTTATCGAAGATCTAAAAGCGCAGGGAATTTTACAAAAACAAGAAGCTATCAAACGCGCCGTAAAGTGTGCCGAGCGTTCGGGCGTGCCGATTGAAATCCTTGTCGTGCCGCAATGGTTCATCAAAGTTCTCGACAAAAAAGAATTACTTAAAGCCAAAGCCAACGAGTGCAATTGGTTTCCGGAATACATGAAAGTGCGCATCGACCAATGGATTGATGGACTTGCTTGGGATTGGTGCATTTCGCGCCAGCGCTTTTTTGGCGTAAAATTTCCGGTTTGGTACTCAAAAAGAGCGGGCGAGGAGGGTAAAATTTTGGTCGCTGATGTTGATCAATTGCCGTGTGATCCAGAAGTTGATTTGCCAAAAGGTTACGCCCGCGATGAAGTTACTGCAGAAACCGACATCATGGACACTTGGGCGACTTCGTCAATTTCTCCGCAGCTTTCTTCAAGAGGAATTTCAAATGAAATAACTTTTGACAAAGCGCGTCACGAAAAATTATTTCCAGCTGATTTACGTCCGCAAGCGCACGAGATTATTCGTACTTGGGCATTTTACACAATTGTAAAAGCGGCGCTTCATCAAAATTCAATTCCATGGAAAAATTTGATGATCTCGGGTTGGTGTTTGGCTTCCGACAAAACCAAAATGAGCAAGTCAAAAGGCAACGTGGTTACACCAACTGCGCTAATTGAAGAAAAAGGTTCGGACATTGTTCGATATTGGGCTTCAACTTCGCATCTTGGGGCTGACACAGCTTATTCAGAAGAAGTATTTAAGATTGGTCAAAAATTAGTGACTAAACTTTTCAACGCAGCGAAATTCGCTTCAATGAATTTTGATAAGATACGTCATCCTGATCTTAACCATTGTCATCACGAGCGCAGCGAAGGATCTCAGAAGAAGTTATCGGAGTTTTTATTAAGAGATTCTTCGCCTTCGGCTCAGAATGACAGTAAAGTAAATCAGAATGCAGAAGTAACTGAAGCTTCTGATCTGTGGATTTTGGCACGCCTTCAGCAAGTGATTGTCAAAGCGACTGCAGAGTTTGAACAATTCGAATATGCTCGAGCTCGTGAGGCAATTGAGCAATTCTTTTGGCACGATTTTTGTGACAATTATTTAGAAATTTGCAAAGTGCGTTCTTACGGTCTTGCGGCTGAGAAGATTGTGGGTGTTGAGCTAAGTGAAACAGAAAAAGAAGAAATTTTGCGTGGTCAGAGCAGTGCAATTTTAACATTGTATGAATGTTTGAATACACTTTTAAAAATTTTTGCACCTTTCATTCCACACATTTGTGACGAAATTTATTCATCAATTTTTGTTGAAGAATTTGCAATAACTAAATCAATTAATGCTCGTGGAAATTGGCCAAAAGTTAATAAAAAACTTTTCCAAGAAAAACTGATTGAAGATGGAAATTCATTTTTAGAAGTTATTTTTGAAGTGCGAAAATTTAAATCAGAAAAAAATATATCAATGAAGACTACTGTTGAGAAATTAAAAATAAGTGGTTTTGAAGAAGTTAAACAATTTTCTCAAGATTTAGCAAATGTTTGCAATGCGAAAGAAGTTGAGTTTTTATCTGGTAAAAAATTAGTAGAAGTTATTTTGTAAAAGAAAATATCAAAATACTTTGATAACTAAAATATGCTTCAAATTTAATATCATGCATAAAGAAATTATATCTCATGAAGTAATGTCACAAGCCAAAAAAGAAGCTGCAAAACCTATCGACAATACGCTGTTTTTTGCTCATAGTGATGTATCGG
>CAZENB010000022.1:1935-24869 GCA_964513555.1 uncultured Rhizobium sp.
AGTGCCAGTATTATTGGTGCACGGCACTGATGACCGTCAAGTCGAAATTAAACACAGTTACCAAATGCGCGATGCGCTGCAAAAAGCAAACAAGGATGTAACCTTTTTAGAATTGCCGAGTGAAGATCACTTTTTATTAAACGGCTCTAAAACTTCAGTTGTAATAAATATTGTCCTATCTTTAGTGCAAATTTTTGTTGGATTTTTTGCACATTCAAGTGCATTAATTGCTGATGGAATTCACTCTTTGTCTGACTTATTTTCTGATTTTATAGTTCTATTTGTAAATCGTCATAGTCACAAAAAAGCAGATGATGATCATAATTATGGCCATTATAGATATGAAACTGCAGCATCTTTATTTTTAGGAATTTCATTGCTTGTTGTTGGTGTAGCAATGATTTATAAAGCTGGTGATAAAATTATTTTTGGTGCTAATTATGGTCAAATTCAAGCGATTGCTTTGTGGGTTGCTGTTCTTGCTTTGGTTAGTAAAGAACTTTTATTTAGATATATGCTGAAAGTTGCTGAAAAAGTTCGCTCCAAAATGTTGGTTGCAAATGCTTGGCATGCAAGATCTGATGCTGCATCTTCTCTTTTAGTAGCGGTTGGTATTTCGGGTGCTTTATTGGGTTATCCTATTTTAGATGCAATTGGTGCTTTAGTAGTTGGTTTAGTAATTGTGAAAATGGGTTTTAATTTTGCTTGGGAAGCTTTAAATGATTTGATGGACAAAGCTGCCTCAAAAGAAGAAATACAAAAAATTCATGATTTAATTCTTACAGTTTCAAAAGTTAAAGGTTGCCATGATTTGCGTACCAGAAAAATGGGTGATATGGTTTTTGTTGATGTTCATATTGAAATTGATGGTAATCTTACTGTTAAAGAAGGCCATGATATTTCTGATATTGTAGTTGAAACCGTAACTTCAAAATTACCGGTATTGGATATGATGATTCATATCGATCCAGTTTAAGATTCACAAATTTTTTTGACTAGTTTTTGTACAATTGGAGCAACAAAAAAAGCAACTGGGAAAGCAATCCAAAACCCAATTCCAAAAGATCTCATCCATATAAAAAAGAAATTATCAATAAATCCAGCATTAATTAAAATCATTGCGCCAGACATAAAAAAAGCCATTACTAATGCCATGAAGAATGGAAAAAGAACTCTAGGATTTTTAAAGATTTTCATATTAGCAATTATACCATTTTTGTGCTAGATTGTTAATTTCATCAAGAATTTTATCTAACTCTTGTCCTCTTTGAGTAAAGCTATAAGTAACTTTTGGAGGAATAGTTTCTTCCTGATGACGATTTAATATTCCTTCGCTTTCAAGCATTTTTAATCTTTCTGTTAAAACTTTTGCTGAAACATTAGGAATATGCTTTTTTAGTTGTCCAAATCTTTGTGGACCTTGTGATTTTATTAACCATAAAATGTAAGTTGTCCAAGGTCCTGTAAGTAAAGCAACAAGCATGTGCATTGGACATCGAACTTTCATTTTTTCGTCAGTAATTTTGGGAAGGTTTTTGGATTTTTTTTGTTTCTTATTCATGGAATTTTGATAGTTACTTTTAGGTACCTACTTGATTAAAGTTACTAATAATTTAGTTTGTAAAATGATTAATTGCTAGAAAATTAATTACTAACAATTCTTAAAACTTTTATTTTAAAACTATGAAAAAACTAAAATTAGCTGTAGTTGCAATTACTGCTTTCACAATTTTTTCTGCAACTTCTTTTGCTGAATCTGTAAAATATAATATTGAATCAAATCATGCTTTTGTTGCATGGACTGCAAACCATGTTGGTTTTTCTAATCAAATAGGAAAATTCAGTGGTGTTTCTGGTACAATTAATTTTGATGAGAAAAATCCAGAAAAATCTTCAGTTGAAGCAACAATTCAGATTTCTAGTCTTGTAACAGGTTTAGAAAAATTTGATCAACATTTAAAAAGTAAAGATTTCTTTGATGTAGAAAAATATCCTACAGCAAATTTTGTAAGTAAAAAAATTAAAGTTACAGGAAAAGATACTGCAAAAATTGAAGGTGATTTAACTTTACATGGAGTAACAAAAACTGTTGTTTTAAAAGCTAAATTTAATAAGTCGGCAGAAAATCCATTTACTAAAACTCCTACAATTGGTTTTAGTGCTAATACCGAAATTCTTCGTTCAGAATTTGGTATGAATTATGCAATTCCTGCTGTTTCTGATAAGGTTATTTTAAAAATTGAAGTGGAAGCAAATAGATAAGTAAGTAGCTAAAGTAGCTAACTAAATTTGTCCTTTCAAATTGACTTTAAAATTAATTTTTTAGGGCAAATTTAGTGAGAAAAAATATCACCACCAAAACCAATCAAATCAAGTTTAGCGCGAGTTGGAAGAAATTCAACGCATTTAGTAAAGTCTTCAAAACGATTTTCTCTTTTTAACATTTCATCAAGTTTTGTTTTTAGCTTATGTAAATGTAAAACGTCAGATGCGGCATATTCAACTTGTTTGTCACTAATTTCAGAGCTTCCCCAGTAAGAACTTTGTTGTTTTTTTGAAATTTCAATTCCTAAAAGCTCTTCACATAAAGCTTTAAGTCCATGAGAATCAGTGTAAGTACGAACCAATTTTGAGGCAATTTTTGTGCAATAAACATTTTGCACATTAACTTTTAAGTAAAATTGCAAAGCGGCCAAATCAAAACGAGCAAAATGGAAAATTTTTTGTATATTATTGTCAGATAAAACTTTGCACAAGTTTGGTGCATCGTATTTTCCAGCTTCAAATTGTACTAAATGAGCGTTTCCATCTCCTGCTGAAATTTGCACTACACACAAACGATCACGAGTGATGTTTAAACCCATTGTTTCGCAATCAATGGCAATTGAATTACTAAATTGAACATTTGCAGGTAAATCGTTTTTGTGTAAGAAATTTGTCATGTTGAAGCTTTTTTATATGTTAAAACTAAAGCCTCCTTTGAAAAAGGAGATGGCCTCAGCAAAGCTGAGGTCGGAGGATTTAAAGAGGTTTAAAATAAACTCTGAATTTTTTTAATATTTTAAATCACTCGTCTCAAATTGCTAATGGCAATTTGATCGAACCTGTTTTGCAAAGAAGGTATTTATTTCGTAAATCTTTCCCAAAAATTGTCAGTTAAATTTGGCAAAGCCGAGTTAATTTCAAGCATTTCTTCCATTTTACCATTGCAGTGCAAAACTAAATCGCAGCCAGCATTTAAAATAGCTTTAGACTTCTCATAAAAAGATCCGCTTAAAGCTTTCATTGAAACGTCATCGCTCATCAAAATATTTTGAAAGCCAATTTCATTTCTAATTAAGTCAATTGCTTTTTTTGAGATTGTAGCACAGTTTTCTTTGTCAATTGCGCTGTAAAGAATGTGGGCTGTCATGGCAAACTTTTGATCATTAAGATCAATAAATGGTAGGAAGTCGAGAGATCTTAGTTCATCAATTGAAGCATCAACTTTTGGTAGTTCTAAGTGACTGTCAGAAGTGCCGCGACCGTGCCCTGGAATATGTTTTATTACTGGATAAACTTCTTTACTAAGAAGACCTTCACAAACTTTTCTTGCTAGATCACTAACTTGTTTTGGATTGTTGCCATAAGCTCTGTCGCCAATTACTTGGTGGGTTTTTGGTGTTAAAATATCCAAAACAGGAGCGCAATCAACATTAATTCCAACTTCAATTAAATCACTGGCAATTTCTTGAAAATTTTTAAACAACGCTTCTTTAGCTGCGTTTTGATTTTCTTGGTAAAGGTCTGCAAAATATTGACCAGATGGATATTTTTTCCAAACTGGTTCTTTAAGGCGCGCAACACGTCCACCTTCTTGATCAACCAGAATAAGAACTTCTCCTTCCATAACTTCACGCATTGAATCAGTCAGTTTTTTTAGTTGAGTTTTGTCAACAATGTTTCTAGCAAAAACAATAAAACCAACACCGCCATTTTTAGAGAAAAAATATTTCTCCGCATCACTAAGAACTGTACCTTCAACGCCGTATATTACAGGTTTAGTAACTTTTCTATTTTGCGAAATTTTGTGAAGTAAAGTCATTTACAAAATACCTTTTGTTGAAGCTATTGCGTCTTTTTTTCTTTCGTCAATTTCAACTGCTTGACGAAGTGATCTTGCAAGGCCTTTAAAGCAAGATTCAATAATATGATGATTGTTTATGCCGTAAAGATTTTCAACATGTAAGTTGCAACCAACAGCTGCAGCGAAAGCAAAAAACCATTCACGGAAAAGTTCAGTATCCATTTCACCAATTTTATCACGGTTAAATTCGCATTTCCAAACAGGATAAATACGTCCTGATAAATCAATTGCAACACGAGTTAGAGTTTCATCCATAGGAATGTATGCGTGACCATAACGGGTAATTCCTTTTTTGTCTCCCAAAGCTTGTTTTATTGCTTCACCAATTGCAATAGCACAGTCTTCTGTTGTGTGGTGAAAGTCAATGTGCAAATCACCTTTCACTTCTAAAGAAATATCAATTAAGCTGTGGTGAGAAAGTTGCTCAATCATGTGATTTAAAAAGCCAATTCCAGTATCAATTTTATATTGGCCAGTACCATCGATATTAACTTCAACTTTTATTTTTGTTTCTTTGGTATTTCTTTCAAATTTTGCTGTGCGCATTTTTTATTTTTATTAGAGTGAAAAAATCCTCAGTCACGACTTTGTCGTGCCACCTCCTTTTTACTTATATTTTATTTTTTCTAAGTAAGAAGTTTCAATTGCTAAAGCAATTGTCAAAGGAGGCTTACCCTCTTTGAAAAAGAGGGTGGATCAAATTGCCAAAGGCAATTTGAGACGGGTGATTTATTTTGTTTACTTCAAATTTTCAGCCACAAAATCCCAATTCACAAGGTGATTTAAGAAAGTATCAATGTAGCTTGGACGAGCATTCTGGAAGTCTAAGTAATAAGCGTGCTCCCATACATCCATTGTCATTAAAGGTTTAGCATTAGTTGTAAGTGGAGTTTCTGCGTTACCAGTTTTAGTAACTTTCAACTTACCATCTTCCAAAACTAACCAAGCCCAACCTGAGCCAAATTGAGTTGCGCCAGCATTTTTAAATTCAGCAACAAAATTTTCATAAGTTCCAAAAGACTCTTCAATTTTTGCTAGAACTGCGCCAGTTGGTTTTCCACCGCCATTTGGTTTCATTGAATGCCAATAAAAAGTGTGATTCCAAACTTGTGCTGCGTTGTTGAAAATTCCTGCTTTTGATTTATCAGTTGCGGAAATTTTGATAATTTCTTCCAGTGATTTTGTTGCTAAATCAGTGTTTGCAACCAAGTTATTTAAGTTTGTAACATAAGCTTGATGATGTTTACCATAATGAAAATTCATGGTATTTTCTGAGATGTGAGGTGCTAAAGCATTTTTTTCGTAAGGAAGTTTTGGTAATTCAAAAGTCATATTTACTCCGAGTTTATTTGATAAATTTTTGTTTGATGCAGGAACAGCAAAGCTTTGAGTATTTTCTTTAAGGCTGAAAAACTTGGTTTTACAAGCACTTAAAACTAAAGCTGATGATATTAAAGCTGTTTTGATAAATTTTCTTTTTGAAACTTGCATGAGTGATAAAATAATTTTTAACTAATCTTAAGTCAATTAACAAAACGATTTAAAAAAGTTTTATGAATTGTTTTTATAGAGTTTTTAAAACTAGTACTTAAGGACAAGAAAGATTTAAAATGTAACTATACAACCTTAAAAAAGTATTGTTATCCTGAGCCTTAGCGAAGGATCTCAGAAGTTGGATTATAGAGATTATCGCCAGAGATCCTTCGCTAAGGCTCAGGATAACAGTTGTATTCCTAAAATAATTGTTTGAAAAACTATTTAAAATTCCTTTTATATCTTAGAGAATTAACTTTGTTGTTATAGAAAAACATATTGCGTCATTGCGAGGAGGACTAAGTGTGATGCTGTAATTCATTAAGTCGCGAATTATGAATTCTTAACTTAATGGATTGCCAAGCCAAGCTTTGCTTGGCTTGAAATGACTGGTAAAAAATAAGAAAAAATTTAATCTTTAAATCACCAAACTACATTGAAAATGAAAGAGTTTTTAGAATTTTTACAGAAAAATATTTCTCCAAAAGTTAGCTATCTTGTGATGATGGCAGCTGTAATGGTAGTTTTAAGTATTGTTATGTGCGTTGTGCATAACTCGTTATTGCTAATGTTGCTGGGCGTTAGCTCTAACGAGATTGGTATTGGACTATACGATTTAGTTAACTTAGTTAACACTAATCAGTGTTTAGTGATATTATTTTTATTGCTAATAGCAAATTTTGTACTTTTGTTTCCTATTGCAGGTGTGTTTTGTAGATTTTTTGTATTCTTATTCTTAGTTATTTCTTCTTACATAGTTTCTAAATATGGCTCTGGATATTTGATCTCAGAAGAGAGACATTCAGTATATGATTGGTCTTGGAACGTATTGTGTATAGGATGCATTATAATGGCAATTATTGGCGGAAAAGAGACAATAGAGATCTTAATCTTTGGAGACAAAAAAGATGTTCCAGTATCATTTGGTGGTAAGGTTATATCTGCATTTATAATCGCGATTTTAGTTCTTCTTTTCCTTTGGTTTAGTTTGGGGTTTTACTTCGTATCGCAAGATTTAGGAATGATGTTTTTTGAAGTAAAAGTGAAAGCGTCGCTCGCAAGTAAAATCTGGCTTATTTTCATTTCTCTATCTTGGTGGTGTTATTTTTATTTTCGGAACAGTAGTAAATTTAGCTTGTTCTCTTTGTCTGTAGTAATTCTATTTTATTCTTTAGTGCAACCAGTAATTAGTTTTAGCAATATTTCAGAAAATAAAGAAGATCTAAGTGCTGTTGAAATCAATCTAAATTGCGGTGATTCAATAAGATCTAATCTTATCAAGGGTTTTGCATCAGGCGTTATAGTAAAAAGTGAAGAAAAAATATCTTTTATTAGATCTGATCAGATAGTTAGCATTACTTTTGCGCCGCATCCTAAATTTTAAATTGTTTTAGACGCTTTAATTTAAAGTTGGTGTTTTTGTAAGAAAAAAATGTGATAAAATTGTAAGTGATTGTAATTTGGAAGATTAATTTTTTTTTTACAAAAAAGCCTTACTTTCATTGTGATGAGGGCGAAGTCCGATGCGGCAATCCATTTTGTCGCGAATTATGAATTCTTAACTTAATGGATTGCCAAGCCAAGCCCTTCGCAAGTCGAAGCTTGTAGTTCAGACTTAAAGTTTATACATAATAATGAAAATAAGGACTGGACTGTAAGTCTAGTCCTGCAAAGTCACATCTCTGTCATCCTGAGCCTTAGCGAAGGATCTCAGGAGTTAGGTTTCGGAGCTTTGATATTCTTCGTTTCGCTCAGAATGACAGTTTTTTATTTAATGAGATAATAAAATTTTAACAAAAAACCAAAAACCTATGTCAAAAATTTCAGCGGTAATTGTGGCGCATAATGAAGAGAAGAAAATTGAGGATTGTTTGAAAAGCCTTGATTTTGCTGATGAAATTGTTGTGGTGCTTGATAAATGTAGTGATTCAACTAAGGAAATTGTGTTGAAATATACTAATAAAATTGTGGAAGGATCTTGGAACATTGAAGGGGCAAGAAGAAATGTGGCGCTTGAAGCTGCAACTTGTGACTTTATTTTGGAAATTGATGCTGATGAAAGAATTTCGCCCGAATTGGCGGTGGAAATTAAGCAAATGATTGTGCAAAACAAAAACAAAGCATTTATTGTGCCAATTGCAAATTATATTGGCACGCGTTATGTGAAATTTGGCTGGCTTAGAACTCTTGGTGTTTTGCAGCGTCAAACAATTCATGCTCGCGGTGTAAAAAAATATCATGAAGACAAGGAAATTCATCCAACTTTTGATTTAAATGCGTCAAATATAACTTTGAAAAATCCAATAATTCATTTAGTTGATGACAATATTGCTGACTTACTTAACAGATTTAATCGCTATACCAATTGGCGTGCCAATGACATGATTGCCAGAAACAAAGTTAAGGGTTGTTTTTTCAAGAATTTATTTGGTTTTAAAATGCGTTTTATTAAGTCATTTTTTATTGCCAAAGGTTATAAAGAAGGTTTGCTTGGTTTCTTAATTGCGTTGCTTTCTGGGCTTTATCCAATTGTGTCTTATTTAAAAGCGAAAGAAAAAAATGAAAATAGTTAACATAATTCTAACTTCACAAAATGGCGGAGCAGAGCAGGCATTTTTGGATTACACTTCTGCTTTGCTGAAACTTGGTC
Organism: uncultured Rhizobium sp.; assembly: GCA_964513555.1. GTDB lineage: Bacteria > Pseudomonadota > Alphaproteobacteria > Rickettsiales > UBA1997 > UBA2645. The sequence goes on from CAZENB010000022.1 coordinate 10,245, forward strand.
ATGAAGTTATTGCAATTATAAAAAATGATGCGCCTTACGAAAGCTTGGTTACAAAACTTGGTGTTAAGATAAATAAAATTGGCAATAATTTGGGTTATCACGATTTTATTGCTGTTGCAAAAATTGTAAAAATTATCAAAGAAACAGATGCCGATTTAGTTGTGTCGCACATGAGCAGATCAACTGTTTTAACAAAAAAAGCTATTAAAAAAATAAAAAATAAAAAAGTTTTTCAAATTGCGGTGAATCACAGTGACAATGTGAAAAGGTCTTTGGGAGCTGATATCATTTGCGGTGTGAATAAAAACATTTTTTTCAAAGCAGTTGATTTAGGGCAGGCGGAAGACAAGTGTTTTGTAATTCCAAATGCAATTGATCTGAAAGATATGATTCAGCCAAATTCAGAAATTAATTTGGTACAAAAAGATGAAATTATAGTTGGCGCAATTGGTAGATTGGACAGAACTAAGGGGTTTGATTATTTGATTAAAGCTTTAAAAGTTCTGCAAGACAAACAACCAAATAAAAAATTTATGCTTAAAATTGCAGGCGCTGGTTATTTTGAACAAGATTTGCGAGCTTTGATTAAAGAATTAAATTTGGAAAACAAAGTGCAATTTTTAGGTTGGATTTCAGATAAAAAAAGTTTTTTTACAGGAATTGATGTTTTTTGTTTACCTTCGCTAAATGAACCTTTTGGTATTGTTTTGCTTGAGGCGATGAAGTTTGGAAGTCCAATAATTGCGACCAGTGCTGACGGTCCAAAGGAAATTTTAAAAAATGAAGTTGATGCTTTGATTGTCGAGCTGAATCCAAATGAAAAACTTCATGAAAGAATTGCAAACAGAATTTTAGAGGTTTGTGATAATTCAGAATTGGCAAATTTATTGGTTAAAAATGCATCACTGAAATTGTGCAAAAAATATTCGTACAAGGCTTTAGAAGAAAGACTTAGTGAAATTGTTGGAAGAGTTTCTAACTAAAGTTTTTATTAGAGCAAGAATCACTTGTATTGTTTTTGCAATTTTGGGCAATTGAGCTGTTGCAATATTCGCAGAGTGAATCTTTTTCTTTTAAAGAAATTTCAAGATTTTTTATATCAATTTTGTTTCTTTTCTTAAATTTATCAAAGATTCTAGATAACGTTTCTGGTTTTATTTTTAGGTAAGAAGCGATTATTGATTTCTTGATGCTAAGATTAAAAGAGGATCTTTTTTCATTATTTTTAAAAGACTCTTTTAATAAAAAATTTCCTACCTTTTGTTCTGCATTCAGCAAGTTCAAGTGTTCAATTCGTTCAAAAAGAATTTTATTCTGATTTGATTCTTCTTTGAGAATTTTAATAGTTAAAGAGGCATTATTTTTAAGCTCTTCCAGCAATATATTTTTTCTTATTTTCAAAATGCTGCACTCCTTTAATGCTGCTGCATTAGAAGAATGATGTGTTGAGAAAATATTATTTAAAAATTCTCCGGGTTGTAAAATTGCTATAATCAAATCTTCTCCGTAACTGTTACTAGAGTAAATTTTTACTAATCCTGACAGAATTAAGTGATAATAAATTTCTTCTTCGTTTTTTAAAAAAATCACTTCTTCAGCCTGATAGTTTTTTATGTGTGAATTGTTAGAAATTATTTTTAGAGAAGAATCATTGAGATCTTTGAAAAAGATTAGATTTTTTATTGTAAGGACTGAATTCATTAGGTGCTAAAATTTTTTACAAAAATTGATCTAGATCAATTACTTAGATTTTTTTAGAGTGTTATATTGTATAGAATTAACTGATTAACCTCTAATAAATATAATTTATGAAAAAGAAATTAGCATCATTTTTGTTTTTAAGTTCTCTAAGTGTTTCTTCGGCTTTTGCAAGTTCAGATTTGAAAGAAGGTAATTGGATTGTTCGTGCCAGAGCAGTTTATGTGAAAACCGATATAAATAGCAGAGTTTCTGGTCTTGATGGTCACATTGCCACAACTTCTGATACTATACCAGAGTTAGATTTTACTCGTTTCTTTACAAAAAATGTTGCAGCAGAGCTAATTTTAGGAACATCAAAGCACGATATTTATTTGAAAGGCTCACCTACCTTAGGTGATAAAACTAAATTAGGTTCAGTTAAATTGCTGCCTCCAACTTTAACTTTACAATATCATTTAAATCCTGCAGGAACTTTCAGACCTTATGTTGGTAGTGGTGTGAATTATACTTTTTTTTATGGTGCAAAAACAGAAGGTATCGTAACAAAAATGAAATATAATGATGGTTTTGGTTTTGCTTTACAGGCAGGGGCTGATTATATGATAAGTGATAAGGTAAGTATTAACTTTGATGTTAAGAAAATTTATCTAAAAACAAAAGTGAGAGTAAATGATTCTTACACTGCTAATGCCAAATTAAATCCTTGGTTAGTTGGTTTTGGTATAGGTTATCATTTCTAACGATAAATGGAGTCAATTTGTCCAATTGTTTTAAGTTTGTTTTAAGGGATTATAGTTTAAATTGGCGCAAATAAAAATTATAAGTTATGTACGGTCTTATCTCTCTTTACTTGGGGTATTTAATATATCTTATTATTTTCTTTCGTTTTCGGAAAAGAAATAATTCTTTATATAAAAAAATCACAATTTTTTTGGGAGTAAAACTGCTTTTTCTTACAATTTTATACTTCGTATTTTTTGATAATAAAATTACAAAAGAAGAGCGTCAAAATGACTTGCAAAATTTAGTAACAACAAATTTTTCTTATGGATTTAGGATTAGTTGAAATTTCAAGATTACAATTTGCGGTAACCGCAATTTATCACTTCTTATTTGTGCCATTAACGCTTGGTTTGGCAATAATTCTTGGAATTATGGAAAGTGTTTATGTTATGACTGATAAGCCAATTTGGCGTGATATGACCAGATTTTGGGGAAAGCTCTTTGCAATTAATTTTGCAATGGGTGTTGCAACTGGCATTACTATGGAATTTCAATTTGGAACTAATTGGGCTTACTACTCACATTATGTTGGTGATATTTTTGGTGTTCCTTTGGCAATTGAAGGTTTGATGGCATTTTTTCTTGAGTCAACTTTTGTGGGAATGTTTTTATTTGGTTGGGAAAAATTATCAAAAGGAAAACATTTGCTTGTAACGTGGTTAATGGCAATTGGCAGTAATCTTTCTGCTTTATGGATTTTGATTGCTAATGGTTGGATGCAAAACCCAATTGGCGCAAAATTTAATGCTGAAACCATGCGAATGGAGTTAGATTCTTTTAGAGAAGTTTTTTTTAATGAAGTTGCACAATCAAAATTTGTTCACACCATAAGTGCTGGTTATGTTACAGGTGCTATGTTTGTTTTATCAATAAGTTGTTATTATTTACTTAAAAAATCTAATATTGAAATTGCTCGTCGTTCAGTAATAGTTGCTTCCTCTTTTGGTTTGATGGCAGCTTTGTCTGTTGTTGTTTTGGGTGATGAAAGTGGTTATACAACTGGTGTTAATCAAAAAATGAAATTGGCTGCAATTGAAGGAATGTGGGAAACTGAAGAAGCTCCTGCTGGTTTGACGTTATTTGCAATTCCAAATCAAGAAAAAAAGACAAATGAGTATGAAATTAAAATTCCCTATGCTTTGGGTTTAATTGCAACTAGATCTTATAACAAAGAAATTCCTGGAATTAAAGAGTTAGTTGCGGAAGCAGAAGTCAGAATAAAAATGGGTCTTGAAGAATATAAAGTTCTAAAAAGAGTTAGAAACAAAACTAGTGTGGATTTGGAAGCTGATAAACAATTCCTAGAAAGTAATTTTCATAACTTGGGATATGCTTTGTTACTTAAAAAATATCGTTCAGACATTGAAAATACGACAGAAGAGGAAATTAAAAAAGCAGCACTTGATACTGAGCCAAAAGTATTTCCTTTGTTTTATGCTTTCCGAGTCATGGTTGGTTTAGGAATGTTTTTCATAATTCTGTTTGCTGTGTCGTTTTACCAGATGAATATCAAACGTAATTTTGATAAAAAATGGTTGCTAAAAGTTTGCTTTTACTCACTACCTTTACCTTGGATTGCTGCTGAATTTGGTTGGATTGTTGCAGAATATGGACGTCAACCTTGGGTGATTGAAGGAATTTTACCAACTAATTTAGCAGTGTCATCTGTTGCAGCAGGAAGTGTTTTGGCAAGTTTAATTGGTTTTATAGTTCTTTATTCAACATTGCTTGTGGTGGATCTGTATTTGATGGCAAAATATATCAAAATGGGACCTAAAAATGTTTTAGGTCATTAGTTATTTTTTGTTTTCAATTGTGTTATCTTATTTAATTAAATTGCTTACTTTTATTAAGTCGTCATATTGTTTTTTCTTAATTGTTATCTTGAGCGAAGCGAAAGATCTCATAAGTCAGCACCACAAGTTAAAACTCCTGAGATCTTTCGCTTCGCTCAAGATGACAACTGGTGAGGAAATAATTTTAAGTCTCAAAATGATAGTATGTGTTTGTTAAAAAGCTTTTGAATTATAATGAAAAGAGAAATTTATGTTTGAATTTTTTGATTATGAAGTCTTAAGAATTATTTGGTGGGTTTTGCTTGGTGTTCTTTTAATTGGTTTTGCCATTATGGACGGTTTTGATCTTGGTGTTGCAGCGTTATTGCCTTTTGTGGCAAAAAAAGATCTGGAAAGAAGAATTGTTTTAAATTCTGTTGGTCCAGTTTGGGATGGCAATCAAGTTTGGTTCATTTTAGGAGGAGGCGCAATTTTTGCTGCTTGGCCTTATGTTTATGCTGTCAGTTTTTCAGGATTTTATTTTGCTATGTTGTTAGTTTTATTGGCTTTAATTTTGCGTCCAGTTGGCTTTGATTTTCGTAGTAAAATTGATAATAAAACGTGGCGTAAAGTTTGGGATTTTTGTATTTTTATTTCTGGCTTTGTGCCAAGTTTGGTGTTTGGAATTGCAATTGGAAATGTTTTGCAGGGTATTCCTTTCAGCTTTGATGAATATATGGTGATGGAAAATAAAATCAGTTTTTTTGCTTTATTTACGCCATTTAGTTTATTTTGCGGTGTGTTCAGTGTCATTATGCTTACAACTCATGGGGCCTGTTATTTAGCAATTAAGACTGAAGATAAAGTGCAGAAAAGAGCTTTAAAATTTTTAAAAGTTTCTCCAATAGCAGTTTTGGTTTTATTTGCATTGGGAGGAATTTTTGTTGATTTTTTAGATTCTTACAAAATTGTAAATTTTGCTGGAGTTTTAGCTGATTCAAATCCAATTAATAAAGAAGTTGTAAGGATTAAAGGTGGTTGGAATAACAATTATTTAGAACATAAATGGATGATAATTGCACCAGTTCTGGGTTTTGTTGGACAGATTTTTATTTTGATTTTTACAAAAATGAAGGCTTTTGGTAAAGCTTTCATTGCAAGTGCTACATCAATTTTTGGTATAATTTCAACTGTTGGTTTTACAACTTTTCCATTTATTTTGCCTTCAAGTTTGAATCCAAGTGCTTCCCTAACAGTTTGGGATTCTTCAAGCAGTTACTTTACTTTGGTTGTAATGTTAATTGCGGCGTTAATTTTTGTGCCAATTATTTTAGCTTATACTTCTTGGGTTTTTACTGTTCTGAGAGGAAAAGTAACTTCAAAAGAAGTTGAGAAAAACTCTAAATTTTTATATTAGTTATGTGGTATTTTGCGTGGATTTTAGGAACAGCTTTGGCGGTGTTTTTTGGAATTGTAAATGCTTTGTGGCACGAAATAAATCAAGAAACTGTTAAAGGTTGTGGTGGAAATGGTGGTTGTAAAAATCATCATTAAAAATGAATTTCAAAAGTTTATTATTAAAATATGAGGGTAATTTTCCGCGTTATACAAGTTATCCAACTGCTCCGTACTTTTCTGATAAAGTTAATACAGATGTGTATAAAAATTGGTTATTGTCTTTAGAAGATAATCAAGAAGTCTCTTTTTATTTTCATATTCCTTTTTGTCACCAGCTTTGTTGGTATTGTGGTTGTTTCACAAAAATTACTCAGCGTTATAAACCAATTAAAGATTATTTAGGTTCTTTAATTGGTGAAATAGATGTCATTTCCAAAATTATAAAAAACAAGAATCTGCAAGTTTGCCACATTCATTTTGGTGGTGGTTCACCCAATATTTTGTCTGTTGAAGATTTTGAGTTATTGACGCAAAAAATTAAAGATTCTTTTGTAATTAAGAATGATGCAGAAATTGCTATTGAGATTGATCCAAGGACAACTGATAAAAGTAAAATTATTTCTTATGTTAAAAGTGGAATTAATCGCGTTAGTATAGGTGTGCAAGATTTTGATTCAGATGTTCAATTAGCAATTAACAGAGTTCAAGATTTTGATGTGGTAAATAATTGCATAAATCTTTGTCGTCAAAATGGAATTGATTCAATCAATATTGATCTTATTTACGGTCTTCCTAAACAAACAATTCAATCAATTATAAAAACTATAGATTTATCTGTAAAACTTAACCCAAGTAGAATTGCACTTTTTGCTTACGCTCATGTTAAATGGAAGAAAAAGCACATGAGATTGATTTTTGATGAAGATTTGCCTGACAGTTCTAATCGTATTGAAATGTATGATGTTGCGTCAAATAAAATTAAAGAAGCAGGCTATTTTGCAATAGGTTTAGATCATTTTTCTAAAGAAAATGATGAAATGTACTTAGCTTTTGTAAGAAAAGATTTAAGAAGAAATTTTCAAGGATATAGCACTGATAAAAGTGATGTTGTTATAGGTTTTGGGATTTCTTCAATTGGTTATTTCAAACAAGGATATGTTCAAAACACTCTTGATTTTGAGGAATATAAGCAAAATATTTTAGATAATAAACTTGCAGTTAAGAAAGGTATTGCAATTAATAAAGAAGATAAGATTCGTAAGTTTGTAATTGATAGTATAATGTGTTATATGAGCGTTGATCTTAAGATAGTTTGTGCAAAGTTTAATTTGTCAGATGAGCATTTTATTTCAGAAATTGCGAAGCTTAAAGTTTTGCAAGAAGATGGTTTGATAACTTTTAATAATAATGTCATAACTGTTAATTCGAAAGCTGTTCAAATTTGCCGAGTTGTAAGTTCTGTTTTTGACCAAAATTATGACAATAGCGAAATTTTAAGATATTCTAAATCTATTTAAATTTTTCTATTTTAGAAAATAAATCAACTCCAATGCTTGCAAATACTTAAATCAACTTTTAGTGGGCAGTCAAGTATAACAGCATTTTCCATTTCACTTTTTAGAATTGCACTTGTTTTCTCAATTTCATTTTCTGGAGCTTCAATTATCAATTCGTCATGAATTTGTAGAATAATTCTTGCTTGAAGTTTTTCTTCACTAAATTTTTTATTCAAACGAATCATTGCTTTTTTAATAATATCAGCAGCACTTCCTTGAATTGGAGCGTTAATTGCTAATCTTTCTGCTTCAGCTCTAATAATTGGATTTTTGTTATTAATTTCGTGAATAAAGCATTTTCTACCAGAAATTGTCTGAACATAGCCAAATTGGCGTGCTAAATCAATATATTCGCTCATGTAAGAATCAATTCCCGGATAGGCTTTTAAGTAAGATTTAATATAAGAATCAGCTTCCTGTCTTGAAATTCCCAGTTGTTTTGCAAGTCCAAAAGCGCTTATTCCGTAAATTATACCAAAATTAATTGCTTTTGCTTTAGAACGCATTTCATAAGTTACTTCACTTTCAGAAACTCCCATAACTTGACTGGCAGTAATTCTGTGAATATCTTTGTTTTCCTTAAAAGCTTTTATCAAATTATCAATTTTTGCTACATGCGCAATAACTCTAAGTTCAACTTGTGAATAGTCGGCAGAAATTAATAAATAATTTTCTTTTGTCACAAAAGCTTCACGAATCTTTTTTCCTTCCAAACTTTTAATTGGAATATTTTGAAGGTTTGGGTTGTTAGAACTAAATCTTCCTGTAACTGTTGATGTTGTAAGAAAAGTGCTGTGAATTCTTTTTGTTTTTGGATTAATTTCTTCAGGTAAAGAATCGGTATAAGTGTTTTTTAATTTAGAAAATTTACGAAATTCTAAAACTTTACCGGCAATTGCGTGCCCTTCAAAATTAAGTTCTTCTAGAACACTTGATTTAGTTGAAAGTACACCAGTTTTTTTAGATTTTTTTGAAGAATCTAATTGTAATTTTTCAAAAAGAATTTTTGCTAATTGTTGTGTTGAAGCAATATTAAATTCCTCACCAGCAATTTCATAAATTTCTTTACTTAATTGGCTAATTTTTTCACCAAATTCGGCTGATAATTTTTTTAATTTTTCTACGTCAATTGCAATTCCTTCATGTTCCATTTTGGCGATAATTTGCAAAAGAGGGAGTTCGAAAGAAAGATAAGCAAAATTTAGTTTTAATTCAAAAATTCGGTTAGAGAAAACTTTAAAAAGTTGTGAAATGGCAAAGTTTCTGAAGGTAAAAAAATTATTTAATTTTTCTTCATCATTTAAAATATTTTCATCAAATTTTTTGTCGCTTTGTTCTTTTTCAATTTCATCGAAAATAATGTTAAAACCAGTTTCTTCAAGCTCCTCATCAAGATTAATTTCAATCAATTCACGTAAATTATTTTTAATTGAAGAATTAACTAAATGATTAATTAAAGACACATCTTCATAAGCAATATTATCGTTAATTTTTAAGTTTAGGTCGTAAGCAATTTTGAAAAATTCTTTGGCGTTAAAGAATATTTTTTTGACAGAGTTATTATTTATAATTTCTTCTAAATCTTGAATAGAAAGACTTGAAATATTGGTTCTATTTATTTTTTCTATTTCTTGAGAGAAAGAAAAAAGATCAAAATTTTGAGAAGAATTATTTTTTTGATCTAATTCTTTTGCTAATTTAAAATAAAAAATTTCTTGAGCATTTTTATCGTGTTTTTGAGTTGAAATTGTGATTAAAGAAATTTTATTTACTGAATTTTCTAATTTGTAATCAATTGTAATATTTCCATTACTTACAGATTGTTGTAGCAGTTCTTTAAGTTGTTCTTTTGATTTTATTTCAAATTTCGTAACTTCTTTAAATGAAATTGATTTGACCGATTTTGTGTTATTGTAATTATTTTTTGTGACATCATTTTTTGCAATTTCATTTCTTGCTTTATCTTCATCAAAATTAGTTGAATTAACCAATTCATTATCACTGATATCAAATTCTTTTTTTACTCTTAAAACCAAAGATCTAAAACCTTGTTTTTCTAAAAAAGAAATTAATTTGTTAGGTTCAATTGATTTTATCTTAAGATCTTCAAAAGTTACCCCAAGTTCAACATCTTCTCTAAGGGAAGCCAAAACTTTTGACAGTTTGGCTTTTTCAAATCCATCTGATAAAAGTTGTCGTCTTTTTTCTTGTTTAATCTTATCTAAATTTTCAAAAATATTTTCTAAAGTTCCAAATTGATTAATTAACTCGGCAGCAGTTTTTGGACCAATTCCTTTTACTCCGGGAATATTATCAGAACTATCTCCCATTAACGCTAGAACATCTAAAACTTTTTTTGGTTCAACAAAGAATTTTTCTTTAACTTCATTAATGCCAATTATTTTATTTTTCATGGCATCGTACATCAATATTTTGTCATCAACTAGTTGCATCAAATCTTTATCTGATGAAACGATTAAAACTTTATCACCACCAGCTACAAATTTTTTAGCAATTGTTGCTATAATGTCGTCTGCTTCAAATCCTATTTTTTCCAAAATAGCTAAGTTCATTGATTCTGCTGCCTCACGAACAATTGGAAATTGAGGAATTAAATCTTCAGGGCAGGGTGGGCGATTAGCTTTATATTCCGTAAAAATTTCATTACGAAAAGTTTTCGATCCGGCATCAAAAACAACTGCCATGTGAGTTACGTCAAGCGATGCCAAAAGTTTTATTAACATATTGGTAAAACCATAAACTGCTCCAACAGGTGTTTTATCATTGCGAGTTAGTGGTGGAAGTGAATGGTAAGCACGGAAAACAAAGCCGTAGCCATCAATTAAAGCAATTCTTTTGCTATTTTCTTTAGAATTTTCAATTTCTTTTGACATTATTTGTTAAATTAAGTTGTTTTTTGAACATAATCTTCAAAACTAGAGGATATTTATATCAGGCAATTAATTAAAAAATAACTAAAATGTATAGACTTTATCATCATCCAGTTTGTCCTTTTTCGCGCAAAGTCAGAATTCATCTTAATGCAAAAGAAATAGGTGTTGAGTTAATTCAAGAAAATTTTTGGGAAAGAAGAAAAGAATTTATTGCAATGAATCCAGCTGGTTCAGTTCCTGTTTTGTTTGATAATTCTAATTCTGCTGTTGTTTGTAATAGCTCTACAATTATTGAATATATTGAAGAAAAGCATTCTGAGACAGAAAACTTTTTGGGCGAATCGGTATTTAAAAAAGCAGAAGTAAGAAGAATACAGAATTGGTTTGATGAAAAATTTTATTACGAGGTAAGTAAATATATTTTAAATGAGCGTTTTTATAATCGTTACTTACCAGGAGTCAATTCCCCAAATTCTGAAATTTTAAGAGTTGCAAGACGTAATTTAAATGCTCATATGACCTATGTTGAATATTTACTTGAAACTAGAAAATACTTAGCTGGAGATTACATCTCTGTTGCAGACTTTGCTGCTGCTGCCCAGATTTCTGTTTTAGATTATTTTGGTGATATAAATTGGAATCATTATTTACCTGTTAAAGATTGGTATAGTATAATTAAATCGCACAAAATTTTTAGCGAAATTTTGAAAGATAAAATTCCAAATGTTACGCCTCCAGAATGGTATTCAAAAATTGATTTTTAATTTATGTTTCAACTTGATGAAATAGTTGCCAAAAGATTTTTGGAAGCTAAAGGAATTTTAGATTATAAAATAAAAAAAGTTGCAGGAGATGCTTCTTTTCGTTCTTATTATCGCATTTTTACTGCAGATAAAGAATTTATTTTGATGTACGCTCCTCCAAGTCATGAAGATATAAAACCATTTATTAAAATAGATAAATTTTTGGTAAAAAATAAATTTTCAGCTCCAAAAATTTTTGCAATTGATTATAAAAAAGGTTTTATTTTGCTTGAAGATTTTGGAGATGATACTTATGGAAAAGTGTTGGCAAGAAAATCAGAAATAGATCTAAAAGTAACAGAACTTTATTTGTATAAGAATGCTGTAGATTGTCTTGTTGAACTTCATAAAATTGAAGTTCCAAAAGATGTTTCTTTTTATAATGAAGAGCTTCTTTTGCGAGAAGTTATGTTATTTATTGATTGGTATTTACCACTAAAAAAACTTCCAATTACAGAGGAAGAAAAGCAGAAATTTAAAAATTTGTGGTTAGAAATTTTTGCACATTTGGACAAAAAAAATCAGGTTTTAGTTTTGCGTGATTTTCATGCGGATAATTTGATGATTTTGCAAAAAAGAAAGTTGTGCAGAAAAGTTGGTTTACTTGATTTTCAAGATGCAGTTATAGGTTCTAAAGCTTATGATCTAGTTTCTCTTTTGGAAGATGCCAGAAGGGATTTAGTCGAAGAAAATCGTAATAAAGTTTTTCAATATTATCTTGAAAAATTACAATGCGAAAAAGAATCTTTTGTAACTGATTATGAAATTTTATCATTGCAAAGAAATATAAAAATTATTGGTATTTTTGCGCGTTTATCTGTTCGTGATGGTAAACATAATTATCTAAATTTATTACCAAGAGTAATTGATCTAGTTAAAAAAAGAATGTTACTTAAAAGCGAAGTTTTGAAAGAAATGTGTAAATTATTAGAAAAATTTATTTAAGTTTATGGTTGATTATAAAGACGATGAAGACGCAATTTTAGCTGAAGAAGAAAATGATTTATCTCGACCTTCAAGTTCTCCTGCTAGCGTTTCGGATAGCAAGAAGTTGAAATTGATGTCAGAAGTTTTTCAACAAATTGAACAAGAAGGTGTAGAAGTTGCAGAAATGCTATTTGATTATTTAATAGATGTTTCCGATTTAGAGATAATTACTGGAACTATTAAAAAGCATAAAACCAATAAAGAAATTAACAGATATATTAGTATTCTAAATCATCTTTTTAAATTTTCTAGAAAAGGAGAAGAATCTGGCTTCAGAATTATAAGTCGTAAAATGATATACGCATTAGACAAAAAAACCTATATTATTTGTATGTGCTTTGACGGCGGTTCTTTTTTAGATGTTTTATGCGATGTCGTTAATTCTGAGAATGGCGCAAGGACTCCTAATAGTGCTGTTAAAATTACTGTGATAAAAAAATTGGATAATAGTTTATTTCAAGATAGAAAAAAATAAGGTTGATTTGAATTGAGCGCTAATATAATTATTAGCTAACAGTTATTAAATCAGATGAAAAGAGTTACTCAATATCTAAAACAACAATTACCAAACAAAAGAAGCGCTATCGCGAGTGCTTCTAATGCATATGGCACTAATCCTAACTCTGTCGGCGCACAAACTTCTTCGGAAAATTCTTCTGAAAATAGGGTATTATTTTCTGATTCCGATTTCACTAAATCAATTCAGAATATTTTTGATATTCCTGTTGATGAAGTTGATGAAGTTATCGAAGATATTAGAGCATTTCTTAATTATGAAAATTTCTTAATTCTAGCAAAACTAAGTGATTTAGAAAGATTATTTTCAAACTTTACCTCAGAAAAAGATAAACAAATTTTAATTAATCACTCGCAGTCAAATGGTCCAGACAGAATTAATAATGCAGAAATTAATTTTTTAAAAGAGCTTAGATTTTTAGGTAAAAACATTTCATCGATGATGCTAGAAAAAACAGATATGTTTGTAGTCAAGATTCTTTATGAACATAGAGATGCCTTAAAATTTATTCTTGGATCCTGTGATAAAGAATTTGATATGGGTGATAATAAAAAAAATAAAGGACTTGGTTTTACTCCAGCAAATATTTCATCAATTTTTAGTAGAGCTGGTGCAAAGCTTGGTAACGCTATAAATTCTTTAGCGTCAGAAGAATCAATTATTGGATTGAATAAATTAAGAGATTTTGGTTTTACTCCAACAAATATTTCATCAATTCTTCATGGGTCTAATGCAAAGGTTGGTGAGGCTATAAATTCTTTAGCGTCAGAAGAATCAATTATTGGACTGAATAAATTAAGAGATCTTGGTTTTACTCCAACAAATATTTCATCAATTCTTAATGGCACTGGTGCAAATGTTGGTAATGCTGTAAATTCTTTAATTTCAGAAGAAACAATTGCTGGATTTAAAAAATTAAGAGATTCTGGTTTTACTCCAACAAAGATTTTGTCAATTTTTAATAGCTCTAGTACAAGAATAAAAAAAAAGGTAACAGAATTTCTTGATCAAAAAGCTACAAAACCTACAACAATAGTATCTTTTCCCGTAGCAAATTCTTCTCAATTACAGTCTGAAATTAATGCGCTAGACAATCGAAGTTCAGTAAATTTGATGCAAACATCTGAAATGCCTTCTGCAAAAGTTAGAACAAAGCACAATCAAGAAAATAAAGCATTTTCACTCGCAAAACAAGGCCGAGATCCAAAAATAAATCGGTAAAAGTGACCTTAGAACCAAGACATTGTCTTAGCCTCCGAAATGGCATTTTTAATCCAGAATAGATTTTTATAATAATTCACAAAATTGAGTCTAAAATAAACTTTTAACTCAATAAATTAAGCTATGAAATGTATAAAAATATTTTGGTATTAATGTTTGTAAGAATTGCAATATAAAAGGAATGCAAGCCATAAGTGTAAGGATTGGGATTCAGATCAATAGGAAGATTAGTGTGTACTAATTTAATTTGGTTAAGCAATAAGGTCAAAGTTTGGATTTATTGCAAAATGATCATTATATATGCGTTACTGAAATTGATGAAATGCATAAAAAAACTTGATGGATCTGGATTGCTGTTGATAGATATGTAAAAGAATTAATCAGCTTCAATTTTGGTGACAGATCAGCAGAAACTGGGAAAGAGGTTTGGAAAGTAATAAATACAGCTAGTATTTGTTATTACTGAACATTGAAAACCCTATAAAGTTTTTGTTCCAAAAAAAATCATATTCAATCAAAATCTAATAACTTTACAGTTGAAGTTCACAATATTTTGTTCATACATATTTTCTGCTAGATTTAGAAGAAAGAGCGAATTCTAGAGTAAGTAAATAGAAATTCTTGAATATTTTTGAAATTACTGATGATTAAGAGAGATAGTTTATTATGTTAGATTAACGATGCCAAATTTTTAATTGATTAACAAATAAAACTTTGAATTAAAAAAGGGTAAGATCCATTTGAGATCTTACCCTTTTTCATTTTTACTTTTTAGAATTTTTATTTCTTTTTAGTAACTGTTTTTTTCACAACAGCTTTTTTAGCTGGAGCTTTTACAGCAGCTTTTTTCACAACAGCTTTTTTAGCTGGAGCTTTTACAGCAGCTTTCTTAGCTGGAGCTTTTACAGCAGCTTTCTTAGCTGGAGCTTTTACAGCAGCTTTTTTAGCTGGAGCTTTTACAGCAGCTTTTTTCACAACAGCTTTTTTAGC
>CAZENB010000023.1:0-2871 GCA_964513555.1 uncultured Rhizobium sp.
TAATGAATGTTTAGATATGGCTTTAATGGGAGTATAGATTTATGTTTTGGTATAGTAAGGCTTTACAGGTTCATTATTTTGCTTAAAAGAAGGTGTCTATCAAGTTAATAAGCGATAATTTTTACAAAGATTTTTAGCAGCAACTGGCGTTAATCTCGAAGTAAACTAGTCTATTTTCTTTTGTGGTTGAAGTGATCAAACGTGATTGATTTGTTGCCCAAGAATAAGTGAGAGAAGCGTTGAAATATTTGCTACTAAAAATTGTTTTTAATCCCGCACCAGAAAGTCTGCCATCTGCACCGTTATCAACATATTTATTTTTGATATAGCCGTAATCGTAAAATGGCTCGATGGCAAAATTATTCAGATAAAGAAAATTTGTGCCAATAGCGTTGGCTTCATCTACTTTTTTAATCTTCCAATTTATTGGAACTAAGTCGCCTAATCTGACGTTAAGTTTATTTCTGAAGTAATAGCCTGAATCACCGTTGATGTAATTTTCTCTAAAGCCTCGCACTGAATAATATCCACCAACCGAAAATTGCTCAGAACCATAGAGTGTTTGTTTGGCATATTGGCCATTCATTTCTGTTACAAAAACAGCAGGTGCATTGATTTTTGGCAATGTGAATCTTTTAGAAAAATTTGCATAAAGTTTAAAGACATCGAACTGCGCTCTTGGAGCTGTATCTAACATTCCTGGTGTATCTTTTTTAGCATTCATCAACTTCAAGCCCTTTGAGTAAGATGGGTTTAAGTAAAGACTGGTAGTGTTATCGAGATAAGATGAAGAGGTAAAACCAACATTTAAAATTGAGAGCCGTCTTTCGGAAGTTGTAATTTTTTCGCCGTTTAGATAGCTGGCAGAAGATTTGTCTGTTAAGGAAGCGTTGGTTGAAAGCCTTAGTTTGGTTTTGTTTATCAAAACACGATCCAGCGTGATTTTTGATGATTGCGAGAAGCCAGTTAATGTTGTTGATCCAGTAGTTCCTGGATTTTGCCCCTTGAAAGCTGAGTGAGAAAAGTCGTAGGTTAAAGTGTTATATTTAAACGGAATTGAAAGAGTGCTGGAAAATGATTTTATGTCTTTGATTTGGTTGTCATCGTGTGTGTTGGTAGTGTAGCTAAGATTTAGATTATCGTTTAACGAAAGAAGATTATCAAAATTTGAAGATAAGTTTGTGCGCTGAACTCCGGTGAAATTATTTCCTAAATTATCTTTGCCGATAGTAAAGCGCGCGGGGAATTTTTTGTTGTTATCGATCTTTACGATACTTTCACCACTTTCTGTTCCGGGTTCAATTTTCATTACTGCAGCATTTGATTGCAGGCGGTTGATTTGATACATTCCTTGGTTGATGTCATTGATATTCAAAACATCACCTTCTGCATTTCCAAAAGCGGTGAATTCTTGCATTTTTTCAATGAAGCGATCTTTACCTAAAGAAATCTTTTCAACTTTTCCTTCGATAATTTGCAGTTCAAAAATTCCGCTTTGCAGATTTTGTTTTGGAACTTTGACTTGAGTCGTGACATAGCCTTTACTTTGGTAGTAATCGTTAACCGCTTTGATAATTGCAGCTAGAGTTTCGGAATCTACGCATTTACCAATAAATGGTGAAACAATTTTTTTCTGGCGAAAATTGGAAAGCGATTTGGCATCAAGTAGATGAATTTCTTTGATCACCACACATCCTGGCATTTTACCACTTACCATTGGCTGAGATTTTTTTGTTTCTTCTTCCTCTTCTTTTTTCTTGCGATCATGTTCCTTGCTGATGGTGTCAAATTCACGTTCGCGTTTTTTGTCTTCTAAAATGTTTTGCTGATTTCGCGTGATCCAGTCTTGTTGGTTGATTGCATCTTGAGTGGTTTGTGCAAAAACTTGCGGGCTAAAAATCGGCAATAAAATAGCCGTTAGGATTAGAGTTTTTAAGCTAGATTTGATTTTGTTTAAGCACCTCTTTGTCATTCAAATTTAAAGTTAAAAAAGCAAAAAACCCTTGCCGTGGGTAAGCAAGGGTTTGATTAATAATATTGATTTAGAATCTGTAAGCTAGACCAAGTTTCACCACATCAACATTGGTTTTGGCGCTGATTTGCCCGCCAGCAATTGTTGCAGTTCCAGAAGTAAGTTTAAGGTTTTGATATTTATTGTATTCTAAGTTCATAACCCAGTTTTTAACTGGTTCATAAGAAAAACCAAAACCAATAAATGCCGCTGATTTACTGCTTGATTTCTTTGCATTAACTGAAGGGTTAAATCCATCAGCATCACCAGTTTTTATATCATAATAGAATTGTGAAATTCCAACTGGAACATAGACAGCAAATTGGTCGTTAATATCGTAACCAAGATTTGCTCTCAAACTAAGTGAACTTTTTAAGTTTGTTTTTTGTGAAAAGTAGTTGTCGCTTGTACTAGCGAAACCAGATTTTATCTCATTATTCAAGAATTCATAAGAAATTCCTGGAGCAACAAAAAAGTTATTGAAGTTAAATGCATATCTGTAGTTCAAGCCAACTCCATATGCTGAATCTTTTTTGCTATGATTATAATAAGGTTCAGCACTGCCACTATTGTCGCTAGCAAGAGTTGATGTGCTTTTCACTTTTGCGCTACTTCTTAGCACATCAATTCCGACATAATTTCCTTCGGTTTTAGCGTGAGCTGAACTAGCTAATAAAGATCCTGCAACTGCAATTAGTGATAATGTTTTTTTCATAAGTTTCCTTTTAAAAAATTAATAACCAGGCACATGGTTTGAAGCATTTGCCTGAAATGGTTCTGGTTAAAGTTACTTAACCAAAATACTTATCTTCGCTTTCTCAAAGCTTTGTGAGACAAAGTCTTCAATTGCTTTTTTAGCG
>CAZENB010000023.1:2881-17187 GCA_964513555.1 uncultured Rhizobium sp.
GTGATAATGTTTTTTTCATAAATTTTCTTTAAATAAAGTTAACCAGGTTCATGTGAGAAACATTTACCTGAAAAATGTTCTGGCTACTTACTTAACCAAAATACTCATCTTCGCTTTCTCAAAGCTTTGTGAGACAAAGTCTTCAATTGCTTTTTTAGCGAGATTCTGTGCCAGCGCATCTTTAACTTTCTCGTAAGGAGAAATTTCTGCTGGTCTTTCATCATCTAATTTGATTACCACCCATTTGCCGTTGGTGAAAAATGGTTTTGAAATCTGACCTTTTTGTAAAGTTTTTGCCTGTTTTAAAACATCTGCCGGTAGAACATCTTCAACGATAAAGCCAAGATCACCGCCTTTTTTGGCGACTTCTTTATCCACCGATCTTTTTCTTGCAATTGAGGCAAAGGAATTTGGCGATTTAACGACAGTTTGATAAACACCTTCAGCTTCGTTTTGGGTTCTAAGAGCAATATAACTGATTCTTAGGTCTTTTTTGTCTTTTAGTTTTGCTACGAGTTCATCGTAGTTTTTCTTAACATTTTTTTCTTCGATTGCTTCTTTGGCTAGAGTGAAGAGAAGTTTTTGTTTAAGAAGCTCTGATTCAAAACTTTTTAGTGCTTCTTGGTAATCTTTGTCTTTGTTAAGATTTCTTTTTTTGGCCTCGAAGTAAGCCATTTCTTTTAGCACAACTTCCTTGATGACAGCTTCTTTTTGTTCTTGGCTAAGTTTGTCGAAAGTTAACCCTTTAAGTTTTTCATTTTTTGCCACAAGTTTTTCGAGTTCAAAATTGACATCTTTGAGGGTTATTTCTCCGCCTGAGTAAGTTGAAACGACTGTTTTTGCTGGATCGTTTGCAGCAGAATCTTCTTTGCTTGAACTCTTAGAATTTAAAGAAGTTTGGCATGAAGATAGAGTTAAAATTAGTGATAATACTACTAGATGTTTTTTCATATTTTTGATAAATTTTTTTAAGATTAGAAAACTATTCGATACTTTATTATCAGATTTTTCAGATTATTGGAAGGTGTCCAATCTTGCAAATGCATTAACCTATCCAATTCCGCATAAGAAGCTCTGAACTTATCTTGCTCTATGAGCTGCTTAAAATTGATTAAGATATTACAGTGCCTTTCTGGCAACTCCGTTTCCAAATTTTGCATTATTTTGTTTGTCAGTTCTGTATAATTCCCTTTCATGATAGTTTGTTTTATTACCATCCGTACTTACTGTATAAGTCTTTGATAAATTCTCGATCTTCATCGCTTAATTTTGCATTTAAGCTAGATAATTCATTCGCTATTCCAACGATAGGTATACTGTATTCATCGCGATAGATAGCTGGTATAAGAATATCTTTCTTATGCTGCTCTATATCTAGCTTTATAATGATTTGTTCTAGCTTTTTTCTATTTTCTAAGTCCTTCATCATTCGCCAATTGAATTAACATTATTATATTTTATCTGCTGAGGGATTATTGGTTTAGATTGTTGCCCGCCACCATTGCCATGAGTTGTTTTTGGATAGTAATTTGCAAAAGGTTCTAGATTTGGACCAAGATCACCATTCTCTCTAGGAATTCTGGTATTTAAATTACCCTTATTATCGAAAAGCTGCAAAGTATCGAATTCTCCCCTTACTTTGGCGTTGCTCCATTGAGGAAGAATCTGGTATCTATCTTGAGCTTGAATTCCTGAGTTTAATTTCTCGTATCCGAAATAAGAGTTTAGCTCTCCCGTATTTGTTTCTAAAGCTCTAGTGGCTTCTGTAGAGTGTGAGTCCATATATCTGTAAGCAGTTGCTGGCATAGTGTCGCCGTTCGGAGCGACATAAAAATCAACCGGATTTGTTTTGGTTGATGTAGAACTTCCAAACAACTTATTCCACAAACCACTCGCTACATCATCTACCTTATTAGCTCCTGCTGCAATTTCTGGAGCATAAGCCTTACTAGCTCCTCCCAAAGCGGCGCTAAGTTCTAAATCAGTAACCGATTCTGGTAAGGCTACTGAACCAATTCCAAGCATTACAGCCAACCCAGCTTTTTCGACTGGATCATTTGAATTTACATATTTATCCGCGGCACTATTTAGCGAGTTTTCTTTAAAGTTTTTAAGACCTCTGTTCATGGAATCACCAAGTCCTGGCTTGATAGCATTAGCTAGTTTATCAACAATAAGAGGATTCACATCATTTCCAAACTTCACATTGTTGGCATAGAAGTTGTTGTTGAAGTTAATTGATGAAGTTGGAAGCGAGGCTCTAAGCGAAGTATTGCCAGACTGATAGGTATCCCATCTAGACTCTGCAAAATCACCAATAATGTGAGAAGCGCTTTCTTCTGACTGAGTGTAAGATTGGCCGTTACTGTTGAACATTCTGTGAGCGCCTTCGTGAGCTGCAGTTCCAGCTAATTGACTATCACTTTTGTTAGAATCAGCGTTGATTGCTGCAGTGTCAGAATTTCTATCATAAAAACCTTCGGCATATCTAGCTTGGGCATTTCCATCTAGCTGATTGCCATCGTAAGCAATTAACTTTCCTTCGCCGGCAAGATCAGTTAAAACGATGTTTTGATTGTATGCTAACTGGTAAAGATTTTGATAATTTTTACCGGTTGCAAGAATGGCATCTGAAGCATTTACATCTCCTGAAATTGTTTTACCCAAAGAAGTAAGAGGAATTGCCAAAGCGTCATAAGTTATATTAGCTCCTCTTTGTGTTTCTGCTGCGTAGCTATTCCAATTTGCTGCCGCTTTATCAGTATTGCCGATTGCCAAATTTCCAGCTGCTGCAATTAGGCGAAGATCAATCTTTAAGCTGGCATCGAAGTCAGAAGTAACTACGGTTTTTTTGTTTTGTTCGGTGTTTGCGATATCGCGATTTAAACCAGCAAGTTTTGTTTCATCATTTAGATTTCCGCCAACAGTAATATTGCCTTGTCCGATTGTGGCTTTGGTATCAGAAGATGACTCACTTCCTTGCATCGAAAGATTTATTGCAAGGTTGCCATTTGCAGTCGGGTTATTTGGATTTTTCCCAACCTGAAGATTTAGACCAAGTTGATTTGATTCAGAAACCGAGAAGTTTTTAAGATCAGAATAAGTAAGTGAAGCTGTGCTTAGATTTAGATTACCAAGATCGTTTCCATCTTTGTCTTTATTGGCAATAACTGCACCAACGATGTTGGTGTTGTTATCTACGTTAATGTTAACTGAATTAGTTCCGATAATTGATGAAACCTGATCAACCCAAGCTCTGTTTGAATAGCCATTTCCTAAGTTAAATCCAACACTTCCACCATTAGCACCACTTGAATCTCCGCTAATTCCAAGCGACATTCCTATATTGTAAGAATCAGATTCAGATAAATTTTGGCGAGATTTTAGAAGAAGATTTCCACCAACATCCATATTCACATTTGAGGCAAGCAAATTAGCGCCGAATAGATTGGTGTCTTTGGCGGTGTTGATGTTAAGAGTTCCATTTTCTGCAAGAAGTTGGCTGTTGGTGTAAGTTGTTTGGTCTTGGCTGCTTTCGGCTTCACTCATTCCGATATTAGCAGAAAAACCATTATTGCCAACCGAGCCACCCAAACTTTGCGACTTCATTTTGTAACTTTGTGATGCTGTCGATTCGCCGGCGTTAACATTTAAATTACCCAACATTGCAGTTAGATTCAGATCGCCATTTGTTGCAGAAACATTTGAGCCGGTGATGTTGATGTCACCAGCGCCAGAAGTTAGCGAAATTGAATCTCCGGCAACCAAATTAGATGCAACACTTTGTGAATATTCACTGGTAGTTGTTGATTTTAATTTGGTGATGTCAGCGTAAACTGAGCCGTAGAAACCAGTGCCCATACTTGTTGAAGCTGCTGCTCCTGCATTACCAACTGCTTGCATTGCAGCTGCAGAAGAAAGACCAGCATTAATCAATGCTAAAACAACTTGATACTCAGCACGTTCAACCGCTTTTGAGCTGGCCATTCCTTCATCATGAAGATCTTCGATTTTATTTAGCTTGTCATAAGCATCTTTTACAGCTTTCTGCGCTTTTACAGCATCAACAACAGCATAAGCTGCATCGGCATAGGCATTGCCAACCTGAACACCAGTATCAAGAGTTAGTTTGTCAGTGTAAGAGCTATCACTTTGTTTATTTTGGCCATCAGAAATATTTAGGTTATTTTTAGAAATGATTTCAGCGGAAGAACCAGTTACAAAATTTGAGGCAACAAGTGCAAATTCATCTGAAGAATTAACCAAAGCAGAGCCACCAATATTTACATTTGATGATGCAACAGTTGAAGAACTTGAGTTAGTGCCTTCTTCAACAAAATCTTTAGTTACGCCAGCGCGGTAATTTAGTTTGGTTGAGTTGTACTCTGAATGGAATTTTCCGGCAGTTTCGTAAGAGCTTTGCGAAGTTGTGCTTTCAGTATTTGTTCCAGCAGCAACAGTGAAGCTACCCAAAGAATTTGCTAAAAGATCGCCAGAAACATTTAGATTAGAACCTTTAACTAAAGTATCGCCAACCGAGTTAGTCATCATCGAACCACCAACATTGATGTTTGAGGCGTGAGAATTTGATTTGTCGGCTCTAGTTTCTGTTGACTCAGAGATTTTAATTGCACCAAGTTTATCGCCAGCTTTATCAACTGCAGTCATTGACCATCCAAGTGGCGTTGCCTTCATAACAAAATTTTCTAAGGCATCTGGATAGTATGTGCTCATGTAATCTTTAGCTAAACTCGAAGCAATTTGCAAAGGAGCTAAAGCGTAAGGCAATGCACGCATTCCAACTGCAGCAACTCCAGTATAGCCTTTGCCACTTTGAGCGTAATGATATTCTTTTAGGTCGGCATCTTTGATTGTTAGATTATCGACAGTGGTTCCAGCAGTTGTAACGTAATTTCCGTTTGAGTCTTTTTGATAAGTTCCGTCAGAATTTTGTGCGATGGCAAATGAGCCAATGACTAAATTTTCT
This sequence comes from uncultured Rhizobium sp., assembly GCA_964513555.1. Taxonomy (GTDB): domain Bacteria; phylum Pseudomonadota; class Alphaproteobacteria; order Rickettsiales; family UBA1997; genus UBA2645. Next base: position 7,869 of record CAZENB010000023.1, read on the forward strand.
TTGGTATCAATATTGCTACCTTGAATTGTTGTGTCACCAAGGCTGGAAATATTGATGTTGTTGGCGCTTAAGTTTGATGAGGCTGCAGTTTCAACATAATCTGTTGAGGTTGAGAAGCTTTTGGTAGTTTCGTTGCGCTTCTTGCTTGATGATTCTGTGAAGGTACTATCAACCGCGTTTTCAATCGTCACATTGCCTTTAGAAGCGATGGTCAAATCACCATCCGTCACAGTTAAATTGCTGCCTTTGACATTAATGTCAGCTTTCTGCGTTGAATCAGTTGAATTGCCGTTGGTTTGAATTGCTAGCGAGTCGGTGAAAGTTAAGTTAGAAGCAATATTGGTAATATTTTCACTGGTTTCGCTTGATGTGTGCTTTACACCTTTAAATCCAGGAACATTTGTTGCTCTTGCTGTTTCGCTGCTTGAAGAAGAGGTTTTTTCAATTTCTTGTGCTGCCAAAATATTAACACTTCCTTGGTCAGAAACTAAGCTGCCAGTTTTACCAGAAATATCAGAACCAGAAACTGTTAAATCTTGATTTGAGGCAATTGAAACAGCACCAGTTGCATCAATCACACTAGCAAGATTTGAGGTTTTTTCAGTGGAGGTTGATGAGGATTTTGAGCTATCATTAGTGCTAAGACCTTGATTAGCCAAAATTGCTCCACCAAGAGTTAGAGGAGCGACATTGGCAAGGAAAGAAACGCCAACCAAGCCTCCGGTTATACCAGAAAAGTTCCGAGATTTAGTAGAAGATGCCCAAGATTTATTTTGGTCAGAAACCGAGTAAATATTAACCTCATCGCCAGCATTAACTGCTACATCCTCAGCCTTTAATTTTGCTCCGATTAGATTGGTATCAGAACCAGAAGTAATTGAGATATTGCCACTATCGGAAGTTAGATTGGATAAAACATTAGTTGTTGATTGACTGCCTGAAACCGAACTTTTTGAAACTGTTAAACCTTTTTTCCAGCTTTGTGATTCGAAATAAGAAGTGTTTTGAGCGGCAGAAATATTAACATCATCTTTTGCGGCTAAAGTTATGCTATCAGTAGCACTAAGATTTGAGCCAGTAATTTGAATATTTGAACCATGCAGCTTGCCAGAAGTTTCTGAATCAGTTCCAGTTCCGCTAGCGAATAAAGTTAACGATCCAGATGCATCAATGTCAGAAGAGAGATTGGATGTTTTATCGGAAACACTAATTCCACCTTTTTTACTAGTTCCCCAAGTAACTTCAGTTCTGTTGCGAAGTTGCAGAGTGGAAATGTTAATGTCATCTCCGGCACTTATGCTTAAATTTCCAGAAGTGGTTGATCCATCAGCAAGGGTGTTTTTTGCGGTAGAAATATTTGCAGCCGAGTTTGTGAAATCATTGGCAGCGTTGATAGAGATTGATCCACCCTTAATTGAAGCATTTTGCAATAAGGCCGAACTGATATTGTGAGAATTTCTGACTGTCTGATTAAATCCAAGCTGATAAGAATCCAAACCTTGGCTCAAAAGATTTGCATCATCAGTTTGGACGATTGCAGTATTTAAAATATTTCCTTTAAGGGTAGTCAAATTTAAAGACCCAGTTGATCCAATATTCGCTCCAATATTCTTAATATCTCCACTATTTGCAGTAATATTCAGATTGTTTCCTGCAATAATTTGAGAGATAGAAGAAGAGTTCGTTTTATTTACAAGCGACGCGAGATTAAGATTTAAATCTCCTCCACTAACAATTGATCCGTTATTGAGTAAATCGGCGTAAGGGGAATCAATTGTTACACTATTTTTACCGAAAATAACTGAATTGTTGGCAATAGCGGTTCCGCCATTAGAGGAATTACTGTTAAATAATCTATTCCTGCTGTCCTGACTTAAATAAATTTTTGGAGCTAAAACACTAACACCATTAACAGTAGTTAACTCAAAAGTTACGATGTCTTTGGTTAGAGAATTAGCTTGTGCGCTTGTAAGTCCATGAATTGCAACATCTTCAGCATTTAGACCAAGAGCGGCAAATTGGTTAACTGAATTATCAAGAAGCTCTTTGATTTGTTGGTTTGGATCGGTGGTTGTTTTAGAAAGGAAGAGTGAATCATTAGTTAGAGTTTTTAACTGATCCATTATCAATTTGGTCTCAACGAAAGAATCGCCAAGCATTCTGGTATTGGTATTTCTAGTTTGGCGATCAAGATCAGCTAGAACAGAAGAACCATTTAAACCAAGTTGGTTAAAGTAATAGCTGCTGCCAAAGAATTTTGAGGCATCGGTGAATTGACTTCTTGATTCAACAAGTGGAGTTGTAGCACTTGGATCAAGGTTAATTTTAAAGTTACCAGAAAATACTGTTCCAGAAGTTGAAACACTTAAAGACGAAGAAGTAACTGAGGCAGTTGATGTTGAAACTGATGATGAAGCTGAAATTGGGGTAGCAATACTACCTTTAGTAACTGAAACTGATGATGGCGATGAGGTGGAAGTAGTGCTTAGTCCTAAATCAGAAACACTGGTTGATCCGCTATTATTGCTTATAGCGCTAGTGATTGAAGATAAATCAACATTTATAGCTCCAGTTTGTGCAAGAGTATAACTATCGATTTTATTAATAGTGGTTGAGTGCGATTGCCCTTCGACCGCACTCACTGCACTGTATTGCGCAATGGTATTATTATTTATTTTAGAAGTTACAGAGCCGCTTAATAATCCACCAGATTTGATGTAAGCATTATAGGTTTCAGAATAGTAATTTTGTTTTGCAATTTGATTCCAATCACCCCTCCATACACAGGTTCCACCACACCACCAATTTGCATTTCTTTGATAGTAAGATTCAAAGAAGTAGCTTGTATTAGTTATAGTTGAAGCATTAAGCGCCAAATTACCAACTGATAAAATGTTGGAAGCATCATTAGTTAGATTAATGGCACTGATATTTAAATTTTTTCCAGAAGAAATATTTGATACAATACCGGCTGTGCCATTAATCGAAGCTGTATGACTACTATCATGGTGGGTTTCATGATCTTGTCCCCAAGCTCTGTCGGTATAAGTGTTACCTTGAGTCTTCATTGAGCTTCTTTGATTTATAATGGTAGAAGCTGCAATTGTAATATCTCCGGCATAAGTTTCGATATTGCCTGAGATATTTTTAACTAAAGTGGTCTTATCAAGTGAGGTATTTTTTCTTATGGTTAGATTGTTGTCTGCGTAAATATCAGCCTGATTGTTCAGGAAGGTGTTAGCAACATTGAAAGTTGCACTATTTCCACTCCAGATCAGCGCTGTTGCATTATTGCTTAAGTTATTGGTGATGTTGGTAGTTAGATCGTTTGCTACAGAAATTTCACCAGTATTGTTTAAGTCTTTGATGTTAAAAATCGCATTATTATCAGCAGTGAGTAGTGAGGTTTGATTAGTGTTATTGAATGCTCCACTAAGTGCATTGATAGTTGTAGTGCCATCACCACCAGTAATTTTTCCCGTGCTGTAATTATTTATATTTCCTAGTGTGGAAGTAAGAGTTAGATCGGTAGTTGCCGATATGGTTCCATAGTTATTGATGTTGTTTTTAGCAGTAAAATCAATATAGGTTCCAGCGGCAAGAGAAGCTAAAACTGAGGCGTTACCACCAACATATTCATTAGTAATATTTCCACTTCCAGCAACGCCACTATTTCCCGTAGCATTTAATTTGATAAAATCAGAAGCGGTTACATTACCTTGGTTGATGATGTTGTTTGCAGTAATATCAACATTATTTGCCGTAACAGTTCCTGTGATTGTGTAATCAATACTGCCTAAATCTAAGCTAATTGCTGCTGTTGAGATGAATGCGCCAAGAGTGTTGTAGAGGTTAACGCTTCCTGCACTCAGCGCTGAAACTGAAGTTGATTTACCAGCAACTAAACCTGAATTATTGTTCAATGTGTCAGTTAAAAGATTTACTGCGCCATTTGCTGAAACGATACCAGAAGTGATATTTGAAGTAGAAGGTTTAGTGTTTTGGTTGTTGATGCTTGAGGCTCGAACTGTTAAATCACCACCTGCCAAAATTAATGAAGATGCAGAATTAGAAAAGCTGCTTGCATTGATGGTGAAATTATCAGCGCTTTCAAGAATGCCGCTGTTTTGAATATTTCCTGATGCAGCAATAGTGAAAGCTCCACCAGAAACAATGTTGCTTGTGTTAGTTAAGCTAACCAAATTCAAAGATAGATCATCATTCGATTGAATCAGATTGCTGCTAATTAGATTTGCTGCGGTGATGCTTAAAGTACCATTGCTTAGAATTTGATTGGTATTAGTGATGTCTGAATTACCGCTGATATTAAGATTGCCAAGCGAGCTTAAACTTCCCGAATTGGTAAGAGTGTCGGTTAAATTCAAAGCAAGATCGTCACTGGCAAAAACTTCGCCGCTATTAACTGCAAGAGCAGAAGTTAGATTAATTTTAGAACCAGATAAAACAGCGCCAGAATTTGTAAAAGATGTTGAAGAAATAAGTGTTAGATCATCAGCAGAATAAATCAGACCATCATCTTGATTGTTGATTGTGGCAGAAGTCATTGATCCTTTACCAAAGGACTTGATAGCATTTGAGTTGGTAAGACTTGCTGAAGTTAAACTAAAATCAGAAACACTTTGAAGGTTGCCGGAATTTGAAACCGAATTTTGTGCAGTAATCGTTAGTTTATTATTGCTTAAAATATCGCCGGTATTGGTTAGATTTTTTGTGTTAATTCCAAGATCATTATTGGACGAAATCTGTCCGTTATTGGTGAGATTATTTGTGATTGTTAAAGTTGCCGAGTTAGAAAGTGATGCAACTGCCGAAGATGAATTGTTGGTTAAGTTATTTGCAGAAACTGCTAAAGCCGCATTTGAAAGAATATTGCCACTATTGGTCAGATCACCAGAAGAAACGATTGTCAGTTGCTCACTTGCAGAAATTTCACCAGAGTTAGTAAGTGAAGTTGTATTTAAATTTAGATCACTTGATGAATTTAGAGTTCCTGAATTGTTAAAGCTGTTACTGCTAGTGATTGTTAAATCTTGACCTGAAACAAAATTACCAGAGTTGGTAAAATTTTTAACCAACAATCCATTAACCAAATTGTTAAAAGAAATATCACCATCATTGGTAACAGAATTTAACTCTGCGCCACTTGCGGCATTTGCCAAAGTGAAATTTGTTTTAGCAAAAATTGTTCCGGCGTTATTCAGGTAATCACTGATGTTTAGAGTAAGAGCTTGATTAATTGAAGCGAGCGTTGCATCTGCGCTATTGGTAATTGATGCAGAATTAATGATTAGATTGTTGTTAGTGAGAAGGCTGCCTTGGTTTGTAAGTGATGATAAAGTAAAATTTCCTGAAGTTATTGCGGAGATTTCTCCTGAGTTAGTTAAATTTGATGCTGATAAATTGATACTGCTACCACTTGCAATAGAGCCGGAATTTGTTGCCTGACCGCTATTATTAAAAGTGATTTGATCACCAACAATATTCCCTGAATTATTGCTATTTCTGCCAACCAACACAGTTAAATCAGTTGTCGCTTGAATATTTCCTGCGTTTGTAAGATCGAGATTTGAAGCAATAGAAATATCTTTGCTGCCGTAAATCCAGGCAGCAGAATTATTGGTGATGTTGTTGCTTAAAATTGTTAAACTGCCATCGGAATAAAATACTCCCGAGTTAGTTAGATTGGCACTATTTGTGATATTAAAATTGTTAGCAGAATAGATACTTCCTGAATTGGTAAGTGACGAAGAATTCGCGATGAAATTATTTTGCGAAGAAATTGCACCAAAATTGCTTAAGCTGATTGCATTGATAGTTAAATCATCATTAGCAGAAATCGCGCCAGCCAATTGATTGGTAAATGAATTAGCACTTACAGTCGCTTTAGTAACAGATTTAATCAAACCAGAATTGCTAAAACTTGATGATGAAATATTGCCGTCACCAGCGCTTTGAAAATTGCCTGAATTGTTAAGAGAGGAAGTAGCATTTAAGTTTAGCTTTGCATTGGAAAGAATGTTTCCGCTGTTGCTTAAATTTGCTAAGTCGATGTTAAGATCATTAACCGAATCAATTTCTCCGTCATTTTGCAAATCGCCAGTTAAAGCAAGTGTCAAAGACTTAGTCAGAGATGCAATCAAACTGCTGTTGTTAAGACTGGTAGCAGAAATGCTTAAATCAGAATTGGAAAGAATTTGATTTGAATTGGTAATGGCAGCACTTCCTGTAACGCTTAAATTTCCTTGTGCAGAAATTGATCCCAAGTTGTTAAGTGATGAAGATAGATTTAAATTAAGTGCCGCAGTTGAGTAAATTGAAGAATCGGCAGAGTTTGTAAGTGAAGACAGATTGAATGTTGAATTACTGCCACTTTGAGTTGCACCAGAATTTGTAAATGAATCCGTGCTAAAATTTAAAGCATTACCAGCAATTAAATTTCCTGAGTTAGCTGCCGAACTCGTAACTGACAAAGTAAGGTTATTTTGCGCAGAAATTTCAGAAGAGTTGTTTAGCTGGTTTGAATTTACACTTAAATTATTTGCTGAAGTAATGAGTCCAGAGTTAGTCAGAAGACCTGTAAGAGCTATTGTGTAATCAACTGGTGAATAAATACTTCCTGCTGAACTATTGGTTAGATTAGTTCCTGATATTGCGAGTGAGTTTTGTCCAAAAATACTTCCAGAGTTATTGATGTTAGTGATGTTAGAAAGATTTAAATTCAGCGCTTCAAGATTTCCTGAGTTGTTGAGAGTTCCACTATTTTGAACATTCAAATTATAAGCCGATGCCAAACCAGAGTTATTGAACTGGTTAGCAGTAATGTTGATAGTTGGTGCAGAAATTGAAGAGCTGGAATCAGTAGTTTGAATCTTGCCACTTGATCTTAAGTTGGCTGTATCACCAACAGAAATACTCTTATAATATATGTCACCATTGGCATCAAGATTGAGAGTAGATGATGCAAGAATCTCACTTTCCATCTTCACACCCACACCTTGCTTGGTGGCGATTAAATAAACTTGGCCAGCTTGAATTTGCGCAAGAGCTGAGGCATCAATTGCAAAAACCGGATCAGTATTATTTTGAGTATTATTTCCGGTAATAGCTTTTGTGGCATAATCATATCTGCCTTCACCAGTTCTTATTGCAACTGAATTGCTATCACTTCCAAAAATTGAAGAGAGAAGTTTAACGCTTGAAGCAACAATTTCAGTTCCATTTGTTCTGGTAACATCAAGCCCAAGTCCATCAATAGTAATTAGTGGAACATAAAGATTCGGATTCGCCTGTTCTTTTAAATTAAAACCAAGGTTGCCATTGGCATCAAAATTACTGCTTCCTGCAACCATCAAAAGCCTTGCGGTGTTAATGAATCCGCATCCGAGGCATGCGATCCCATTAGGATTCGCCAGAATTAAATCCGCTTTCGAACCAGCAATTTCTGTGTAACCTAAAAGCTGAGAAGTGTTTCCTGAAGTAACTTCATTAAGAATAACTTTTGCACTTCCTGAAGAGACAAGATTTGGATTCGCAGTTACAAGTCCACCGATCTGAGTTTGCGTAACAGCATTTGCTCCAGTTCTTGCAACAGCAGCACTTCCAGAAAAGTTATTAATAATCTGTCCACCAGTGTTGACGTTATAAGATTCGAACTTATTATGAGAAAGCCCACCAGCATTGGGAGCAGCAATATTAACTTGATCAACACCCGAAGCAGTTTGTGTTACCTGCGTGTTAGTTGTTCCATCTGGAGTAATTGGAAGAGCAGACGCTGAAGCAGTGCTTACAAAAATGAACTGTTCTAATACCAAAGAAAAAACAGCAAGGGCACTCAAGAAGTTCTTGGTAAATCTTAATAATGTTGAAAGCCTCATATTTAAAATTTCTTTGTGGTGAAAAGTTTTTAAATTCTGTTTAAAGATTTGAAAGGATCATAAAATCATTAATCTATTTAAAAAAAGGAGATTATCTTTGACAGTCAGTAAAAAAACCATACCATTGGTGGTAATTAACTTAGCATTATGCACAAAGAGATTTTCTTGTAAACTTGTTCTTTAAGAAAGGTTTAAGGTAGCGCAGAAACCTGTATCATTTTGAGACAAGAATGGGCATATTTAACTTTTTTAAAAAAATTTTAGTAGATTTTTATATTGATGAATCTGTCGGTGAAATTCCTATCCAAAATAAAAAAAGATGTAAATGACGATGGTTGCTGGTACTTGAAATCTGAGGATGGATCAAGTTTTAAGGATGTTTTTTACTTCAAGCGTAAAGGTTATAAGGCGAAGAGATTTTCTTACGCACATTTTAAGGGAAAGATAAAGCCAGGCTTAAAAGTTTTGTGTAAATGTGGTGATAAGCTCTGCATTAATCCAGATCATCATTTTTTAGGGACTGGTTCAGATCAGATAAAATTAATAATGTCGCGTGGTTGGAAGCATAAAAAAGGATGGAAGCAAAAACCCGAAGTAGTAAAGATAATTAGCAAAACTCACAAAGGGAAAGTTATCCCGCAAGAAATGCGCGAGCATTTAAGAAAGTTGAATATTGGCAAAAAACATAGTTTAGTCATAAGAAAAAAAATATCAGAAAACAGGATAGGAGTTCCGGTAAAGGAAGAAGCACGAAAAAAATTGCTGCAAGTAAACAAGGTCAAAAAAACTGGAATACGAGATTAACTCCGAAAGATATTTTAAAGATTAGAAAATTAGCAGCAACGCTGACCAGTTCAAAGAAAAAGAAGAGAGGAGAGTTAAGAATAATAGATATTGCAGAGATGTTTGGAATTTCTCAGGTGCATGTAATCAACATCCATAAAAGAAAAGTGTGGAAAAATGTGAAGTGATATCGGGAGCCACCACTGCAGAAACCCATCTGCATTGCTTCCTATTCCCTGAAAAGGTGTTTTATTCAGAGCAACTCCCGCAACAGAAAATATAAGCAAAAATCTCTTTATAATCAAGTGAACTGTTTTTCGACTTGGTTTGCAAAATAATAAAAAAAGACACTCGTACAACCACTCAACCAAGTTAGAGGAAAATCCTGCGAAGCCAGTATTTATCGAACTGCATCTTTTTCGCAAAAGTGCAGTTGAAACGGAGAAACGGAGAAAAAATTGGCAAAAATGATGTAAAATTAGCTGACAACAGAGAAGAAAAAGTGCAGATGAAAATCAAAACTTAAAAGCCACAAGAAGCCGCTAACACTGGGCTGGTAAAGGGATAAGAAAAATTGCAAAAACCTACGGGAGACTTGGTTTGCAGTAAGAATAATGGCGGAGAGGAAGGGATTCGAACCC
>CAZENB010000023.1:17197-23636 GCA_964513555.1 uncultured Rhizobium sp.
TCTTAGCAGGAAGGTGCCTTCAGCCTCTCGGCCACCTCTCCAAATAAAAGATGAAATTTTAGCTTTTCACCTGAGAAATCTACTTTTTCTTAATCTTTTTTAAGATAAGAAAATTGGATGATAAAAACTTATTTGTTTTTTGCAAGCAGTGAAGTTGATAAATTGTGGTAATTATCCTTGGAAGTTAATCTTTTTAGTCATAGAAAAGCCACTCCGTCACCGCAAGTGAGCAAACTTACGAAACGTGGCGATGCTTCCAAACGGAGTTTATTTCCACTTGCAATGACGAGTTGGATTGTAATAAACTAATCGGTTAGTCTTACAAGGGATAATTCTCTAAATTGTGGCAATTATTCAACTAAAAAAGTTTAAAAATTTTATTTAGTTGCATGTATTACAAAATTAATAGCAACATCATCTTTTATTCCATTTGCTTTGATTGGATCTTTTTCTCCAACCATAAAATCGCTGCGCTTAATTACGAAAGAGCCACGCGCAGTTACTGATAAATCAGAGTTACGATAGTCATTCTCACTCCCATCAAAGCTAAAGTTAATTTTAACAGGAATAGTTTTACCTTTAATTGTCAAATTTCCTGACATTATGTAGTCCTTGAATGTAAGCTTTATGAAACTTGTAGAGGAAAAAGTTGCTTTGGGAAATTGAGTTGATGCAAGCCATGCAGTACTTTTGATAGTTTCAATTGCTTCAGCAAATGATGTATCAATTGAGGAAGTATCAACTTCAAATTCAACTTTTGAATTATTTATTTGAACAATATCGAAGTTAATTTTTCCTGAGAACTTTTTAAAAGATCCTAAAACATTAGAGCTGTTTTGTGTTGCTTTAAATTCAATTTTACTTTTTTTATCGTCAACTTTCCAAGCATTATTATTTGATGAATTTTTGTCAGTATTTTTGTTTTCTGTTTTAGATTCTTCAATTATATTTGCTTCTGATTCTATGTTTATTTTTACTTCATCTGAAATTCCTGGAATACCAAAATTCATTCCAAAATCTGAGCGCTTTATTGTTCCAACTAAACTGAATCCTGCAGTTTTCTTCTGATTTACTGCGTTTGTTCCAATTTTATTTAATCTTGCGTTAAGGCTTACTGGTTTAGTAACTCCAAGTAAAGTTAAATTACCATCAACTTTAGAAATATTTCTTGCAGTTTGAGTAATTTTTGTGCTAACAAATTTTGCTGTTGGGAATTTTGTAACATTGAAGAAACTGTCGCTTTTTAAGTGCTCATCAAGTTTTGCAATTCCAGTAATGATTGAATCAGTTTTTACAGTTACTTCCACCTTGCTTTGATAAGGATTTTGTTCATCTAATGTTAAAGTTCCTTCAACTTGTGAAAACTTACCAGAAGGGCTTGAAAAACCAAAGTGGTTGGCGAACCAAACAATGCTTGTATGGTTTGAGTCGATCTTATAATCATCAGCTGCGTTTGCTGAGTTCAGTAAAGAAAATGCAGTAATTATAATGGAAATTAATTTTTTCATAATTTGCAGTGTTTTTTGTTATTGACCAAAAAAATAGATCTATTAATTGCGTTAGAGAAGTTTTTTTTAGCTAAAACTTAGAGAAAGAAGTACAAGTTTAAAAATTTTACAATCTTTTTAAAATAAGATTTTCTTAATTTTTTGTATCACTTATAGGAGTTGATGCGGTAGCTTTTTTTCTCTTAGCATATAGATCAGCAAAGTCAATTGGATCAAGCATTAGAGGAGGAAATCCACCATCCATTGTATTATTAGCAATTACTTTTCTTAAAAATGGGAAAAGTAGGTTAGGGCAATAGATAAGAAGAATTTGTTCTAACATTTCTTCTTCAACAGAGTTCTGAATAGCAAAAATTCCACTGTAAACTACTTCGCATAAAAATAAACGTTCATTATTTGCAGAAGCATCAGCATTTATTTTAAGAGAAACCTCGAATACATTTTCTTCAGAAACTTTTACAGCATCAATATTTATAGAAATTGAGATATCTGGTTTTGCTTGTTGAGATAAGAAAACTTTTGGAGCATTTGGAACTTCAAAAGATAAATCTTTAATATATTGACCAATGATTTTTATGTTAGACATTTTTAAGTGGTAAAAAGTTTTGGTTGGAGAAATTTTGAACTTCAAGAAACAAGGTTTAAAAGATATAATTTTCTATATTTTTTAGAAATATAGAAAGAATTTTATAAATACTGAGAGGTTGTATTAATAACTCTTTTTGCTTTTAAATCCATTAATAGAGAGCTTACATAAGCTTTGTCTTGAAATTTTTTAACACCTTGTAACATATAGCCATCCGTAACTCCAGCAGCAGCAAATATAATTTCATCACCTTTTGCCATTTCTTCAGCGGTGTATTTTTTGTTGATGTCTAAAATACCCATTTCTTTGGCGCGATCGATTTGTTTTTGATTGCCATCAAAAATAAGACGTCCCATCATTTGTCCGCCAATAACTCTTAGTGCAGCTGCCGCCAAAACACCTTCTGGTGCTCCTCCAATTCCCATATAAGCGTCAATTTTTGCGTTTTGTGAAGTACAAGCAATTACACCAGCAACATCACCATCACCAATTAGTCTGACTTTTGCACCAGCTTCACGAACTTTAGCAATAAGATCATTGTGACGTTCGCGCTTAAGAATCATTACTGTTAGATCAGAAATATCACATTTTTTTGCTTGGGCAATGTTACTTAAATTTACTTTTGGAGAGTTATCAATATCAATTACACCTTGTGGTAAATCAGCACCAACAGCAATTTTGTCCATATAAACATCGGGAGCGTATAGTAGGTTGCCTTTTTTAGCAAAAGCAATAACAGCTAAAGAATTTTCAGCAGCATGAGCGCAAATTGTTGTTCCTTCCAAAGGGTCAAGTGCGATATCAACCTCAAGACCACCATTATTTTTTTGTAAACCAACTTTTTCTCCAATATAAAGCATAGGAGCTTGATCACGTTCACCTTCGCCAATAACGATTGTGCCGTTTATATTCATTAAATTTAGATTTTCTCTCATTGAAGCTACTGCTGCTTGATCGGCAAGTTTTTCTTTTCCTTTACCGATCCATTCATAGCAAGCAATAGCAGCCTTTTCTACAACTTCAATTATTGATGATGAAAGTGAAGAAAGGTTAGACATGGTTTTATGAAGAAAGTTTTTGTTCTTTGAATTCAACGTGTTTACGAACGATTGGATCGTATTTGCTGAAAAGCATTTTTTCTTGCTTTTGCTTAGGATTACGACGTGCAAGATAGAAATATCCAGTTCCAGCGGTGCTTACCATTTTAAAAAGAATAGAACTTCTTTTAGACTTAGAAGCTTTAGGTTTTCCAGCCATTTTAGTTACCTGTAATTGATTTAGTTTATTTTATTAGTCTTTTGAAAAAAGTGACTTACTTCAAGGAAGGCCAAAATTATTTTCATAATAAGTGATAAGTCAAGGCTTTTTTAGTCTTGCCTATGGTAATTTTTTCTTTTAAAATAAAACTTTTTTCATGAGACATTTACTAAAGCATAAATCTCTTGAGATTTTAGTTACCAGTTGCACCAAGTTTATTATTATATGTCAAAAATGTTTAATTACTGCAATTAGTTTTATGTTTTATTCTGGCATGGTTTTACTATCAATTATTTTCTTATCGATATCTTCTAAAGCTTTCACAAAAGATTTCTCAGATAGCTACTATGTTATAGGAGAAAATGATGATGTAAGTGAAGTTGCAATGAAATATGATATCAGTGTTAATGAGTTAATATATTCTAATCCTAATATTGAAGATTTTCATAATTTAAAAGAAGGTGAGTTATTGTATTTGCCTCTTGATCGTATTCCTCCAAATTCTGAGAAAGAAGGAATTGTTATCAATCTTGCCGAGCCAAGACTTTATTATTTTCCTAAAAAAAATGATGGTAAATTTCAGACTTTTCCAATTGCGGTTGGTTCTGATCAAAAAACTCCACAAGGTAAAACATACATAGCAAGAAAGAAAAAAGATCCTTATTGGATACCTCCTGAATCAATTCGTCAAGAAAACCTACTATTGCCTAAAATTGTTTTTTCAGGTCCAGAAAATCCTTTAGGAACACGTGCTTTATATGTTGAAGATAAGTTTGATAAGAAATGGGAAAATATTATGATTCATGGCACTAATAATCCAAGCAGTATTGGTTTTAGCGTAAGTCATGGATGTATTCGTTTGTATCCGCAAGATATAGAAAAGCTTTTTGATCTTGTTGATTTGAAAACTGCTGTGACAATTTTAAATCAGCCACTTAAAGTTGCTGAAATTGATGATGAAGTTTATTTAGAAGTTCATCTAGAGGATTGGGAAGAATTAGAAGAAGAGCCTGATATTAGAGGTTTTATTTGTTCTAATATTCAAGATTGTAATGAAAAAATTGATTGGCAAAAGGCCAGAGAAGTTGTAAAGCAAAATTCTGGCGTGCCTACAATTATAACAAAAAATTATGAATTTGAGCAAATTGAAGTTGAAGAAAACTAAAGGTTTTTCTATAATTAAATGCTGTTTGCTAACTTTTTTTCACCTTTAAAACCAGCTGCAATTCCTGTTCTAGAAATTGATGTAAGACCAAAATCAGCAAGTTGTGTCAAAACTTCGTCTATTAATTCGCTTGTACCGATTAGCTCGAAAACAATTGAATCTCCTGCAATATCAACAATGCTGCTGCGATATTTATCAACAATTTTCATTGCTTCTTCGCGTTTTTGTTCATCGGCAATAATTTGAACTAAAGCAAGTTCGCGTTCAATGTAGCCATGTTCACGAGTAAGTTCTGCAGCAGTATGAACAGGAATAATTCTTTTTAAAAGTTTGCAAATTAGATCAACCGTTTTGGTGGTTCCATAAGTTGTAACTGTAACTCGTGATAATTTTTTGTCTAAAGTTGTTGGAGCAACATTTAAAGATTCAATATTGTATCCACGTGCTGAGAAAAGCTCGACAATTCGTGCTAATGCACCAAATTCATTATCAACTAAAATTGCAATTACGTGTTTTTTAATTTGCTCAGTCATTTTGTATAATTTTTTGTGATATTTTAAGCGTAAAAATAGTCATACAGCATTGATATCTTTTTGAACATATAATTTAGCTTGCGAACCAAGTAAAATCTCATTGTGAGATGCCCCAGCAGGAATCATAGGAAATACGTTTTCTGATTTCTCAATTACACAATCAAACAATATAGGACCTTTATGGTTAAGCATTTCCATGATTTTAATGTCCAACTCTTTCGGATTATTACAGCGTATTCCTTTTATACCGAAACTTTCAGCAAGTTTTACAAAGTCAGGCAATGATTCCATATAAGATTGACTTTCACGTTTCTCATAAATCAATTCCTGCCATTGTCTAACCATTCCCATGTAATGGTTATTTAGAATGATTATTTTTACTGGAAGGTTATATTGTTTTATGGTTGCTAATTCTTGCATATTCATCATGAAAGAAGCATCTCCACTAATACACATGACTAAAGAATTAGGATTTGCAATTTGAGCTCCAAGTGCAGATGGAATTCCATAACCCATTGTTCCAAGACCACCAGAAGTAAGCCATTTTTTTGGTTTATCAAATTGTAAATATTGTGCTGCCCACATTTGGTGTTGTCCAACATCAGTTGAAATGAATGGAGCTTGTTCTTTAGTTAAGGAATTTAATCTTTGCAAGGCATAAGCTGGTTTGATAACTTTGTCACTTTTTTCATAAGACAATGAATCAATTTCGCGCCATTTCTTTATTCTTTCCCACCAAGGATTTATTTCTTTTCTGCGGTTATTAAGTTTTCTTCTATTCCATTCTTCCAGTATTAGTTCAATAACAACAGCTGCGTCACCCGCAATTGCAACATCGACTTTTATAATTTTATCAATTGAGCATTCATCAATATCAATGTGAATTTTTTTTGAATTTGGTGAAAAACCAGAAACTTTTCCAGTAACACGGTCGTCAAAACGAGCACCAATGTTAATCATGACATCGCATTCATACATTGCCATGTTGGCTTCATAAGTACCATGCATTCCAAGCATTCCCAAAAAATGCGAATCAGTTGCTGGAAAACCACCCAAGCCCATTAATGTGTTGGTGATAGGATAACCAGTTTCGTGTACCAATTTTGTAAGTAATTCGCTGGCCTTAGAACCAGAATTGATAATTCCACCACCAGTGTAAAAAACTGGTTTTTTTGCTGTTTCAAGCAAATCAACAGTTTGCTTAATTTTATCGTGATGAACTTCAATTCTTTGCTTCTTCATTTGATAAGAAGCACGATTGATTTCAATTTTGCCATTATAAATTCCATGGTTATTTTGAACATCTTTTGGAATATCAATCAAAACTGGACCTGGACGACCGGAACGTGCAACGTAAAAAGCTTCATGGATTACATATCCCAAATCATTT
>CAZENB010000024.1:0-23331 GCA_964513555.1 uncultured Rhizobium sp.
TTTCTGTTCTTGCCAAATGAAACTTGCTTGTCATTCCACTAACGTTTTTTCCTTTCTTTGACTCATAAACGAAAGATTAATAGGAGTTATTCCCAAAAATATTTGCCTTATCAATATTTGTACCTTTTTCACATAATAACATAGCCAAACTAAAGGTTTTACCAAAACAACATAATGCACTATTACCATTATTATCTTCATCAATAATTTTGTGATTTCTTTCAATCATATCAACAAAATCATAGTTAGTATTTGCGCTTTTAAGTTGATTGAAAAAATCAACAACCTCTTTTTCAAACACTAAATTTTTTTCATAGCTTAGTTTTAGTTTTTTAAAGTTTTAAATATAGCCAAAGCCATATCTCTTGCTGAATCATGACTAATCATTGGTTGTGGATAATTTTTGCCAAGTTCAACTCCATAATATTCAAGAGTTTTACGATCTGCTAACCAAGGACTATGTAAAAACTTATTTGGTAATTTAGAAATTTCTGGAACCCATTTTCTTATATAAGCTCCTTCAGGATCAAACTTTTCTGACTGCAATGAAGGATTAAAAATTCTAAAATAAGGTGCAGCATCAGCACCACTTCCAGCAACCCACTGCCAACTTGCAGTATTATTTGCTAGATTTGCATCAACTAAACAATCCCAAAACCATTTTTCACCTTCACGCCAATCAATTAAAAGGTCTTTAATTAAAAAAGATGCTACAATCATTCTAACTCTATTATGCATAAAACCAGTATACCATAGCTCTCTCATTCCAGCATCAACTATAGGAAAACCAGTTTGTCCTCTTTGCCATTTTTTTAATGCCACTTTATTTTCTTGCCATGGAAAATTATTAAATTCAGGACGAAAATTTTTTTCTGGAAATTCTGGAAAATGAAAAAGCAAGTGGTGAGAAAACTCACGCCAGCCAACTTCAGAAATAAAATGAGTTAAACCTTCATTTCTTTCTCTTTTTATTAGATCTAAAAACAATAGCTTTGAAGAAATAACACCGAAATGTAAGTAAGGTGACATTTTTGATGTTGAATCAAGAGCAGGAAAATTTCTACTCTCTTTGTAATCAGTAACTTTTTTGCTAATAAAGTTGTTCAAATTATCAATTATTTTATCATAATCAAATTGCCACAAACCATTGAAACTGTTAGCCCAGTTTATCTTTGGTAGCAAGTCAAGATTATCCGATTCAATTTTTAAGTCATAATTTATATTTCCAAAACTTGGTTCTGGTAAAGATTCTGAAATTTTATCTGAATTCTTAAGACACTCTTTCCAAAAAGGTGTAAAAACCTTAAAATAAGTACCGCTTCCGTTTTTTATTTGGTTTGGGTTGAAAATTGTTTGAGCATCAAAAATATTGAATATTATTGATTTTTTTTCAGCTAAACTTTTTATTTTCTCATTTAATTTAATGTTATTTGGCTCAAAAGAAGAATTTAAATAAATTGCTTCAATAGAACTTTTTTCTGATATCTCTTCTATAATTTTTAAAACATCGCCTTTTTTGCAAACCAACTTCAGGTTTAATTTGTGATGCAAAAGATCTGCAAAACTCTTTAAAATATGATGCAAAAACCACTTGCTTGCCCCACCTAAAGGACGTTTATTTTTCTCATCAAGAACGTAAAGTAAGGCAACATTTTGATGATTTTTACAAGCATTAAATAATGCTGGATTATCTTTGATTCTCAAATCACAATCAAATAAAACTAAAGAAGTTCTAGAATTCATTTTTACATTTATTAAATTTGCAACAGAATTAATTTATCTTAGCATATTATAATACCAAAAAAAGATAGAACTAATTTATCATAAATTAAAGAATGCGAAATATATTTCTTACCTTCTTAGCGTTGTCTCTATCTTTTGTAGGAATTCCAATTTACATAAATATCAGCGACTTTTATGCACGCAAATATGGCATAAGTCTTGTTATAATTGGATTATTTCTAGCTATTGTGCGTTTTATAGACTCAATTCAAGACCCTTTGATTGGCAAAATTTCCGATAATTTATCACAACAAAATATCAGCCGCAAAATTACTATTTCAGTTTCTGGAATATTACTCTGTATTTTCTTTTTTCTTGTTTTTAATCCTCCAGAAAATATAGATCAAAATCTTGCTACTTTATGGTTTTTTATAACCTTAAGTGTAACTTATTTTTGTTTTAACTTCATTTTCATAAATTTTGAGTCGATAATTGCAATTAACTCAAAGAATGACCAAGAAAGAATCACTCTTAATTCGTTCAAAGAATTTTTTGGAATTATTGGGATGATACTTGCTTTTACAATTCCAACAATTTTAGCCAAATATTGTGAGACTGAAAAAGTTTATCAGAACTTTTCTTTAATTTTCGCCATTTTGTTAATTTTAGGACTTATTTTTTTGTCAAAAAGTGATTTTCACGAAATAAAAACACCAAATTACCAAAAAATTAAACTTATTGAGATTATAAAAGATAAAGAATTTAGTATTTTCATAAAAATATTTTTCTTTAATTCTTTAGCAGTAAGTCTTCCTGCAGCAAATTTAAATTTTTACATTAAAGATGTTTTAAAATCAGAAACAAATTTAGGTCTATTTTTATCAATTTATTTCATTTCAGCCTGTCTTTTTATACCTTTATGGCAATTTATTGCACAAAAAACCAATATTATAAAATCTTGGACAATTTCTTTATTGGGTTCATTTTTAATTTTCTTATTTGCTTATTTTTTAGAAGAAAAGTCAGCTAATTTATTTTACTTTATTTGCTTTTTCTCAGGAATATTTTTAGGGGCGGACTTAATTTTCCCTCCTGTTATCATGGCAAGAATAACATCTAAAAAAGAAAACTCTGTTTCTTCTTATTTTGCTGTTTGGAATTTTTTGACTAAAATTGCTATAATGTTTGCTGCATCAATTAGTTCTATTTTTTTGGGTTTATTTGGTTACCAACCTTCCGAGATTAATACTAACACCAGCTTAATCCCATTTTTTTATGCTTTTTTACCCTGTTTAATAAAGTGCTACGTATTTATTTTACTGCTGACATTGAAAAAGAAAAATAAGTTATTAAGTCCGTAAGAATTTATTTATATCAATAGTAACTAAATAGAAGACCTAATCAATGTATAAAAAATTTAAAACAACATTATTACTTATGTCACTTGGATTAATATTTGGCTGTTCTTCAATTAACCCAGAAATATACAGCAAAAACTCACCAAAATTAGATATTAGAGAATATCTAAAAGGCAAACTAAAAGCACATGGAATACTTCAAGATAGAAACGGTAAAGTTATAAAATCTTTTACCGTCACAATGACAGGAACTTGGAATCAAAATAAAGGAAAATTAGTTGAAGATTTCATCTTCTCGGACGGAAAAAAAGACCATCGCGAATGGAATATTGAAATGACTGATGACAATCACTTTACTGCAAAAGCTCATGATACAGTTGGATATGCCAAAGGTTTGCAATATGGAAATGCTGTAAAAATGGACTATGTTTTGAAGATTGATGTTGATGGAAAAAAATATGATATAAATTTAATAGACTGGATTTATCTAGTTGATGAAAAAACTGCGATTAATGTTTCCAAAATGACTAAATTTGGTTTCAAAGTTGGAACTCTTACAATATCATTTAAAAAACTAGACTAATCATGCGAAAGATTTGCCTTATAATTGGTGCAAGCAACGGAATTGGTGAAGCCCTGGTTAAAAAATATTTCAATCAAGGCTTTGATTTATTGATATCCAGTCGCAGCGAAGATAAGTTGCAGCAAATTAGAAAAAAATTACTGGACAATAATAAAAACGCAGAAAATAAAATTATTGTTTTCAAGTCAGATGTTTGTAATACAAAATCAATAGAAGATTTAATAAATGTTGCTTATCAGAATTTTTCCAAAATTGATCTGATAATTTTTTGTTCAGCGATTTATAGCCCTACTTCAGCTTTCTTGTTCGATTTAGAAGAAAATCATAAAATAATTGATACCAACCTTAAAGGCGCAATCAATTTACTTCACAATATACTACCCAAACTTGAACAACAAAAGTTTGGTCATATTGCTTTTGTTGCTTCAGTTGCTGGATATAGAGGATTGCCTCAATCTTTTGCTTATGGCGCATCAAAAGCTGGCTTAATTAATTTATGCGAAGGAATTTATCCAGAACTTCTGAGAAAAAATATTAATATCTCAGTAATAAATCCAGGCTTTGTTAAAACCCGACTTACAGAAAAAAATAAATTCACTATGCCTTTTATCATAACTCCGGATAAAGCTGCCGACGCAATTTTTTCTGGTTTAGAAAAAAAGCATTTTGAAATTCATTTTCCTAAAAAATTTACCATTTTTTTAAAAATACTTAGAATAATGCCTAATTTTATTTTTCTAAAAATTATAAAAAGGATTTAAAATGTATAATCTAAGCGAGAAGAAACTATACAAACCATTTAGTAATGATCTTGAAAGAGTTGAAGTTATTTGTTATCTAAAAAAGATTCTTAGCCAAGAATCATCTCTAATTACAATTGCTGCCACTTATGGTGTAATAATTGCCTTACTTTCTCTTGCTGTGCCAATTTCAGTACAGTTTTTAATAAATTCAGTATCTTTCACCGCTACCAAACAACCAATAATATTTCTTGGAGTTACCTTGTTTCTTTTCTTAGGATTTTGGTCACTTCTGAATATCTTAAGATTTTATGTAACAGAAATATTTCAGCGCAAATTTTTCGCTCGCATGACTTCAGAAGTTGGTTTGTCACTTTTAAACGCAGAATATAAAACTTTTGAAACAGCAAACCAAACAGAAATGGTAAATCGTTTCTTTGAAACTACTAATATTCAAAAATCTATCCCTAAAATCTTAACCAAAACTTTTGCCATAGCATTACAAACTATTGCTGGACTAATATTGGTCAGTTTTTATCACCCAATATTTTTGGTATTTAGCTTATTTGTAGGAACTTCTGTGTTCTTAATTTGGATTTTATACTATAAAAAAGCACTTAAAAGCGCATTTTATGAAAGCAGAAGAAAATATGACATTGTTGGTTGGCTTGAAGATATAGCGCGCGGCCATTTATCTTTCAAATCTAAAGCTGGCCACGATTACGCCAAATATAAAATTAATTTTTTAACTGGCCTTTATCTTGAAGAAAGAAAAAAACATTTTAAAAGCTTATTTTCTCAAACAATTTTATTACTTGCTTTATACGTCGTTTCAAGCATTTCTCTTCTTATGATTGGAGGTTTGCTAGTTTTGAAAGGACAATTAACAATCGGTCAACTTGCTGCTGCAGAACTTGTTTTGTCCACTTCACTTTACGGAATATCTCAATTTGGCAAAGATTTTGAAAGCTTTTACGATTTGGTCGCTTCTTGTGAAAAGTTATCGCAATTTCAGAATATTCCATCTGACAGAAAAAATGGCCTAAAATTACCTTCAGAAAATATCAACATTACATTCAGAGACGTTTTCTTTAGAAATAATTCGAACTCTTATCTGCTGAATATCGATATAAAATATAATAAAAGTTATGCAATTTTAAGCGAAGGTTTTTCCACAAAGAAACTAATACTTGATATGCTGCTTGGATTTACAAAACCTGAACAAGGCTCAATTCAATTAAATGGAATTAATCTTAAAGATCTTGATTTATATGAATACAGATCTGAAATTAGCTTGATTGACAATTCTCCACTTATTGAAGCAAATATAAAAGAATATCTAACATTAGGATCTGAAGAAATAAGCGACGCAGAGATTAATAATATTCTAACTGCTGTAAAACTTGATGAACATATTTTACAACTACAAGATGGTATTTTTTCTAGAATTATCCCTTCTGGATGGCCATTTTCACAAACTGAAAAAATTTTACTTAAAATTGCCAGAGCTCTTTTGCGTAAAACAGAAATTATAATTTTAACTGAGATTTTTGATTCCATAGCACCAAAAATCAGGAATACAGTTTTCAAATATATAAATAACCATACTCAAACAACTTTAATTTACTTTACAAACAGAGAAAGTGATTTAGAAAACTTTGATCAATATATTGTGATAAAAAACAACTCTTCTAAGCTTTTCAAATCAAAAGAAGAACTTTTAGAATTTAAAGAAAAATCATCTGAAAATGAGTAATAATTTTAATCAAGAAGATAAAAGTTTTTTTACAAATCTTAGCAAGATTCACTTACCAAAATTTGCAAGTAATCTGCCAAGAATTTTAATATATTTCGCAATAATTTTAATCATTACCCTTGCTATAATTCCTTGGCAACAAACTTCAAAAGGCTTTGGTTATATTATTGCTTCAGATCCAAACGAAAGAGCACAAAATATTACTGCCACAATAGAAGGAAGAATAAAAAAATGGTATGTACAAGATGGTTCAAACGTTAAGGCAGGAGAAAAATTATTAGAAATAGTTGATAACGACCCATTGATAATTCAAAGACTAATTTCTGATCGTGATGCTAAAAAAAGAAAATTTGAGGTTGCAAAAATTGCATCAGAAACATCTAAAATAAACTATCAAAGACAAGAAGATCTTTTTAATAAAGGTCTAAGTTCAAGAAAGGATTTTGAGGAAGCTAAAATTCAATATAAAAAACTTTTGTCAGCGGTTGAAACTTCAGCTTCTGAACTTGCAGAAACTGAAATAAAACTTTCACGACAACAAAATCAAATTATTTATGCTCCAAAAGACGGAGTAATTCTTAAAGTTTTGGCTGGAGATAGTGCAACTCTTGTAAAATCTGGTGATAAAATAGCAACTTTTGCTCCTGAACTAACGGATCCAGTAGTTGAGTTATATGTTAGTGGAAATGATATTCCGCTTGTTAATCCTGGCAGAAAAGTACGTCTTCAATTTGAAGGATGGCCAATTGTACAATTCAGTGGATGGCCTTCAACAGCAATTGGAACTTTTGGTGGTGAAGTTTATTCCGTTGATTCTTCAATATCAGAAAATGGTAAATTTCGTGTTTTGGTAAAAAAACCAAAAAATGAAAAGTGGCCAGAAAAAAGGTTTCTGCGTCATGGCGCTAAAGCTTATGGCTGGGTTTTGTTAAATCAGGTTAGCTTGGGATATGAAATTTGGAGACAACTTAACAGTTTTCCTCCTAACTTCGATTCAGAACCAACAAAAGATCAACATCATGCTAAAGACCACAAATAAGCAAAATGAAACTTAAAAATAAGCCAAATATGAAAAAGTTTCAGCTAAGCTTAACTATACTTGCTTTAATATTTTTTGGATCAAAAGCTCATACAAAAAATAACGAAGAAAAAATTACCACTAATATTGTAATTTCTTCAGCTGAAAAATTTTATCCTAAAATTCTTTCAAGCTATGAAAAAGTTAAAGCAACTGAAGGCTCTTACCTTGCATCTAAAGGTTTTTTTGATATAAAGCTTAATCAAGAACTTTACAATAAAAGTCGTGGCTACTATGACGGCAAAACGTATGACATAAATTTAGAAAAAGAGCTAGGTTTTATGGGCTCAAAAGTTTACGTTGGATATCGCAAATCATACGGAGATTTCCCAATCTACGATGGGAATAAAATCACCAATAATGAAGGTGAATATAGAATTGGGGGAAAGGTTTCACTTCTAAAAGATCGAGGAATAGACAGCACAAGACTGGGAGTTTTACTTGCGCAACTTGGAGTTGAAGAAAGTAAAATTCAACTAGAACTTATGAAAAGAACAATTCAAAGAGATGCTATAAAATCTTACTGGAGATGGGTTGTTTCAGGAAAAACATATCAAATTTACAAAGATCTATACGATTTTTCTCTTACTCGCCAAAATCAGTTAGAACAAAGGATGGCCAAAGGTGACGTTGCTCAAATAATTGTTGAAGAAAACAAAAAAAACATACTCAGAAGAAAAAATGCTCTGATTTCTTCACAGCAAGAATTCAAGAAAAACGCAATTAGCCTTTCACTATATCTTAGAGATGAAACTGGCTCTCCAAAAATTCCTGAAGAGAATAACATTCCTGAAGTTGAGCAAGAAATAAAAGCACATAAAATAGATTCTTCAAAAGATATTTCAGACGCTTTACTAAGAAGGCCTGAAATAAAATTAATTGATATTCAAAAAAAACAAAAAGAAGAGCAATCAAAATATGCTAAAAATCTTTTGCAACCGAAACTAGACTTAGAATTTGAAGCCTCAAAAGATGATGGAAAAGGAACTTTAACAAAATCACAAAGCGAGAATCTTGTTAACTTAAAATTTTCATCACCTTTGCAATTCAGAGAAGCAAAAGGTAAAATTGCCAGTTACGATGCTGAATTAAGAACAATTTCTTTCGAAAAACAATTGCTACAAGATCAAATCAAAAATGAGATTGAAACAATATTGATCAACATTAACAGCCTTGCTGAAATATATAAAAATCTAACAAAAGAGGCAGAACTTGCAGAGCTATTGGAGAAATCAGAAAGAGAAAAATTTAAACATGGTGCCAGTAATTTCTTCTTAGTTAACTTAAGAGAACAAGATACAGCAATAACTAAAGCTTCCAAAGCAGAAGTTTTAGAAAAATATTATACAACTATTGCTGATTACGAATTGGCAATTTTTTCTCCAAATCAACAATGAAAAAACAATCAATTGCAATAATTGGATCAGGAATTTCCGGTCTTTCTTGTGCTTATTTTTTAAGTGAAAAGTTTGATGTAAAAGTTTTTGAAAAAAACAGCTATTTTGGAGGTCACTCAAATACAGTAGAAATTGACTATTTAGGTAAAAAAATTGCCGTTGATACCGGTTTTATTGTTTTTAACCACCAAACTTACCCCAATCTAAAAGCTTTTTTTGAGTTAATGAAAGTTGATTATGAAAAAAGCAATATGTCTTTTGCTGTAAAAATTGACAATTCAAGACTTGAATATTCTGGCACAAGTCTGGCAACAGTTTTTTCTCAAACCAAAAATATTCTAAATTTTAGGTTTATAGGAATGCTACTTGATATTGTCAAATTCAATAAAAAAGCTGAATCAATTTTAGAAAAGGAGTTTGATCCAAAATATACATTAAAAAACCTAGTTGATGATCTAAATTTGGGTGATTATTTCAAAAAATATTACCTACTTCCAATGTCTGGAGCAATATGGAGCTGTCCCTTAGAAAAAATGCTTGCTTACCCAGCTCAAAGTTTTGTACGCTTTTTTAAAAATCACGGACTTTTAACTGTTTCTAATCAACCACAGTGGTTCACTGTAAGAGGTGGGTCAAAAGAGTATGTGAAGAAAATAATAAATAAAGTTGGACAAGAAAACTTTCTGCTAAATAACGAAGTAATTTCAGTAAATCGTAAAGATCAAAAAATATTGGTTAAATCAAAAAATAATGAAAGCTCTTTTGATCATGTGATTTTTGCGTGTCACGGCGACCAGGCATTACAAATACTAAAAAATCCAGAAAAAGTAGAAAAAGAGATTTTAAGTAATTTTAAATATCAGCCAAATTTAGCAGTTCTTCATAGAGATATTTCTGTCATGCCAAAATCAAAAAAAACCTGGTCAAGTTGGGTTTATAGCAATAATCAAAATTCGAATAGCTCTGATATTGCAGTAAGTTATTGGATGAACAATTTACAAAATATTGACCACAACTATCCCTTATTTGTTACTTTGAATCCAAATCAACCAATTGATTCTGACAAAATATTTGCTAAGTTTAATTACGATCATCCAATATTTGACAGTGATGCAATTTCTGCACAGGAAAAAATTTCAGAAATTCAGGGATCTAATGGAATTTACTTTTGTGGAGCTTACCAAAAATACGGTTTTCATGAAGATGGCATATCTTCTGCAATTTCAGTAATTAATAAATTAGGAATCTTTGCACCATGGCAATAAAAAATCATTTTCTTTGCCATGCCTCAGTATTTCATAAAAGACTTCTTCCAAGTGTAAATCAATTTTGTTACAAAGTTTTTTATCTTTTAATTGATATATCAGAAACCAAAAAACTTAGAACTAGTCTTTTATCATTAAATAAATTCAATCTTTTCAGCTTTTATAATAAAGACCACTGCAAACCAAATGGTAAAAATTTAGAAATATGGATAAGAGAAATTTTATATAAAAATAATTTAAATCATAAAATTCACCAAATTTTTCTTCTGACTCACCCAAGAATTTTGGGATATGTTTTTAACCCAGTAAGCTTCTGGTTTTGTCTTAATGAAAAACAAGAATTATTAGCCGTTTTGGCTGAAGTAAATAATACCTTTGGTGAAAACCATAATTATCTAATTTTTAACCAGAATCATGCTCCAATATCTTCAGAACAATGGCTTAGTACCAAGAAAGAATTTCATGTTTCGCCATTTTTTAAGGTAAGCGGATCCTACAAATTTCGTTTTATTTTCACAAAAACAAAAGTCGCAGCTTATATTGATTACTTTGAAAAAGATTCTTCAAAACAACTAATAACAAATGTTGTTTGCACCAGACAAAACTTAGAAGATAAAACATTAATAAAAGCTTTTTTAGCGATTCCTTTCGTAACTTTAAAACTAATATTTCTAATCCATTGGCAAGCCTTGAAATTACTTTTAAAAAAGAATAGATACATTACAAAACCTATACAAAAAAATCATAATTTAACTTTAAGTGAATGAGTAAAAAAGAAAGATACAACTTTATTTGGGAAGCTTTAAAAAACGCCGATAAAGGTTCTATAACAATTTATCTTCCTGATGCAAAGCTAGAATTACATGCGCCCAAACAAGGATTTGACTGCGATATAACAATAAAAAATTATGATGTTATTGACTACTTAATTACTGGAGGCGACATTGCTCTTGGAGAGGCTTATATTGAAAATATGTGGGAAACTACAGACCTTGCTAATCTACTTACCTATTTCACAGAAAATTCGCATTGCTTAGAAGAATTCTTTCATGCCAAAAAACTCAAAGCTTTTATATTATTTATAAAAAGTTTTTTTACCAAAAATACCAAAAGTGGTAGCAAAAAAAACATCCAATCTCATTATGATCTAGGAAATGATTTTTACGAACTGTGGCTTGATGAAACAATGACATACTCAAGTGCCATCTTTAACAATCAAGATATCACTCTGAGTCTAGCTCAGGATACAAAATACAAAAATATAATTTCAAAACTCAACCATGGTTCAATTCTTGAAATTGGTTGTGGTTGGGGTGGATTCGCAGAAGCTGCGGCTTTATCTGGTCATGATTTAAAATGCTTAACTATCTCACAAAAACAATTTTTATATGCAAAAAAAAGAATTTCTAATCTTAATTTAGAAAAACAAGTTAACATAAAATTACAAGATTATCGTGACGAGAACTCTCTTTATGAGAATGTAGTTTCAATTGAAATGTTTGAAGCGGTTGGAAAAGAATATTGGTCAAAATATTTTAAAATTGTTGCGCAATCTTTAAAAAATAAGGGCAAAGCTGTATTGCAAATTATCACGATTGATGAACAAGTTTTTAATGACTATGTAAATCGAGTTGATTTCATTCAAAAACACATTTTTCCAGGTGGACTTTTACCTTCTAAAACCACAATCAGAAACTTAGCAAAACAACATGGACTTGAAATTCAAAGTGAGTTTAACTTCGGATTAGACTACTCAAAAACACTAAAAATGTGGTTAAGAAATTTTGATTCTAAATATAAAGAAATAATTGCACTTGGATTTGATGACTATTTCATTCGCAAATGGCGCTTTTATCTTTGTTACTGTATTGCCGGTTTTAATGCTAAAAGAACAGATGTAGTTCAGTTTGAATTAATAAAATTAGAAAAATGAAATACAAAGTAATAATCTTAACGTTATTAATAATTTCTTTTTTGAGCTGCAAATCTTTTGCTCAAAATTCAGTTGCCCCAAATGAATTTACCAAAATATGCCCCCAAGCTCATTTGATAGGATCTTCTGATCTAAATTTTCTAGGTCTAAAAGTTTATAAAATTTCTTTATGGTCTGAAGATAAAAATTTTTCTTATGATAAGAAATTTGCCATAGAAATTCTATATAATATGAACTTTTCTAAAGAAGATTTAGCTAGACGTTCAATTGAGGAAATTAAAAAAACCACTTTAATAACCCAAACAGAAGAAAATTCTTACCACCAAACATTATTAAATATATTTAGTGATATAAAAACTGGCGATCAAAAACTTGCTATTTTTGATCCAGAAAAAGGCGTTAAATTATTTCACAATCAAAAATTCAAAGGTCAAATTTCAGATCCTAAATTAGCTCGTCTTTTTATTAATATTTGGTTAAATGAAAATGGTTCTTACCCGAAAGTAACAAAAAAACTTTTGGGAAAATAAAATCATAACAAAATTAGCTAGAACAAGAAAGAGGTTTTGCTCTTTCACCTTCTGGGGTTGACTCATAGTAATTTTTATAATCTTCATCTATTTCAAAAGGGTTTCTCATCAACTTTTGCAAAAGTTGAATTTCTGAATAATCATTATTTTCAGCTTTTATAATTGCATGTTGTAACAAATAATTGCGCAAAATAAATTTTGGATTATTTTTATTCATAACACTTAACCTAAAAACATCATTAATCTCTTTTTTAATTAGCAAATCCAAATATTTCTCACCAAATTTCAACCACTTTTCACCTAATTTGAAAAAAAAATCGTTATAATTTTCTATTTTTAACACACTACTCAAACCAACAAAAAAATTGGTGTAGTCAAATTGACTCTTCTCCAAAATATCAAGTAATTCATATATAAGATCTTTCACTTCCAAATCATAATTTTCAAAACCAAGCTTTGCTGCCATTAAATTGTGATATTCTTCTAGAAAAAAATTTTCATACTTTCCTAAAATTTCTTTTTGTTCCTCAACAGAAATCAGATTTGAAAGAGTAATTGCAAAAGCATTTAGATTCCAAAAACCAATAAATGGTTGATTAATAAAAGAATAACGCCCCGAAACATCTGTTGAGTTACAAATATGATTTGGATTGTAATTATCTAAAAAACCGAAAGGTCCAAAATCAAACGAAATACCGTGAATTGACATATTATCGGTGTTCATCACTCCGTGACAAAAACCAAAAGCCTGCCATTTGGCAATCATTTTAGCTGTCAATTCAACAACCTTTAACAAAAAAGATGCATATTTATTTTCTGAATTTTTTATCTCAGAAAAGTGCTCTTCAATAACATAATCGGCTAAAATTTTTACTTTATCACTTTCTTTACGATAAAAGAAAAACTCAAAAGTACCAAATCTTACATGACTTGGAGCTAACCTTACAACTTGCGCTGCTTTTTCTAGTTTCTCACGAACAATAACTTCATCTGATGCAATCAAACAAAGAGCTCTGGAAGTTGGGATATTAAGATAATATAAGCTTTCAGAAATTAAGAACTCTCTAATTGATGATCGCAAAGCTGCACGACCATCAGAACTACGAATATAAGTTCTTGAGTACGGAGTAATTCCACAGCCTTTTAAAACTAGATCCCATTTTTCATTTTTTTGATTTTCTATTTCAGCCAATAAAAGAGCTCTTCCATCACCCAAAACATCAACAAAATTACCAAATTGATGACCAGCATAAACTTGTGCTAAGTAAGAAAATTTTTCAGATTTTTTTTCACCACAAACAACAGCCAAAAATTCATCAGACAACACATCTTTAACATCTAAATCAAGCAAATCAGCAGCAGCATCACTTACAGCCATCACCGAAGCATTCTTCAAAGCCAACGGCATGGTCTCTTTAAAAAATCCCTCCCCCAAAGCTTTAAAACTATTCCTAAAATTTAAATCATTAAATTTCATTTTTTTGTCCTGTTTAGCAAAGCGAAACACCTCATAATGCTGAACTCTAATAATAAAATAGCCAAAAAAAAGGCGAGCCCTTAGGCTCGCCTCAAATTTTGTGCGTCTCGTTTTGAACGAAACACTTGTTACCAGCTTGACTGCAAATTCCCATAAGCGAAAAGTTGGTTTACAAATAATCACAAAGAATTTTTAATAAATCAAATTCTTTTTTCTTTCCACCAAAAAAATGGAGCACATCAATTATGCAAAATAAAAAATCCCTCAAATATAGACTTGGCTTAGATCTTGGAACCAACTCAATTGGTTGGGCAATGCTTGGCTTAAATGAAAATAACGAGCCATACAAAATTTTAGATGCAGGGGTAAGAATTTTTTCTGATGGAAGAAATCCAAAAGATGGAACACCTTTGGCAGTTGCAAGAAGAGAAGCACGCGGAATGCGTCGCCGCCGTGATCGCTTTTTAGCAAGAAAATCAAAATTAATGAACTGTTTAATTAACTTTGGATTAATGCCAAAAGATGAGATTGAGCGCAAAAAACTAGAGCTGCTTAATCCTTATGAACTTAGATGCAAAGCACTTGATGAAGCATTAAATCCTTTTGAATTAGGGCGAGCAATGTTTCACCTAAACCAAAGGCGCGGCTTTAAAAGCAATCGCAAAGAGCAAGTTGCTGATGACAAAAAACTGTCTGAAACCAAACAAAATCAAGAATATTTAGCAAAAAAAATCATTGAAACAAATTCACGAACTTTGGGCGAATTTTTTTATAAAGAAAGAATTTTAAAAGAACTAACAGCTCGTGCAAAACCAGATGAATCGGGGCTTTACCCAACTCGCGATATGTATGAAAAAGAGTTTGACGAAATTAAAAAAGTACAATTCCAAAATCAAAAACTAAGCGAAGAAAATTGGCAGCAAATCAGAGAAATAATTTTTTATCAAAGACCTTTAGCTCCACAAGAAAAAGGAGTTTGTCAATTTATAAACAAATTTAATCCTTTGCCAAATTGGGCAACAGAAATTTTTGAAAATTATAAAAAAATTTCCGAAAAAAACAAAAACTCAAAAGGTTTACCAAGATCTTATTTGGCTTTACCAAGCTATCAGAAATTTAGAGTTTTATCTGAAATAAATAACCTAAAGATTATCAAAAATAATCGTGAAGAAATTTTGCTTGATGTACCACAAAAGCGAAAATTGGTGGACTATTTACATCAGAAAAAATCAGCCGCTTTTTCATCGCTAAGAAAACAAATTGGCTTTGGAGCGGATGAGTTTAAATTTAATTTTGAAGGCGGCAAAAGAGATAAGCTTCAAGGAAATGAAACAGAGATATTTTTAAAAGAAAAAGAACATTTTGGTGATAGTTGGCAAAATTTTTCACTAGAGCAACAAGATGAGATTGTTGAATTTTTGCTTGAAGCAGAAAATGAAGAAACAATTTATCAAAAAGCTGTGCAGAATTGGGGTTGTAGTGAAGAACAAGCTTTAAGAATAAAAAAAATTACGCCTAATGAAAAAAGCTTTAAAAGTGGAGTTGGCAACTTATCAAAAGAATTGCTGCAAAAACTTGTTGCTGAAATCGAAGAAAAAAATTGTCGCTATGATGAAGCAATTAAAAATCTTGAATTTCATCACAGCAAAAAAGAGTTTGGCGAAATTCAAGATTATCTTGATTACTACGGCAAAGCAATTCCAGCCTCAACTGTTCCTGTAAAATCAGGATCAAAAGAAGAAACTAATTATGGCAAAATTGCCAATCCAACAGTCCACGCTGCACTCAACCAAGTTCGCAAAGTTGTGAATGCAATCATTAAAGAAAATGGCCATCCAAGCCAAATTCATATTGAACTTGCTAGAAATCTAAAAATTAGCAAAGACGAGAAACGCCAAATTGAAAGCCAGCAAAAAAAGAATGAAGACGAAAACAAAAAACTTGCTGAAAGGTTAGAAGAGTTTAGTCAAAAAAACACTTATGATAATCGTCTAAAACTAAAACTTTTCGACGAACTTAAGGATGGCAATAACAACTTTGCTTGCTGCCCTTATTCAGGCAGGCCAATCAACATCACCAAACTGTTTAGTCACGAAGTTGAAATTGAACATATTTTACCTTTTTCAAAAACTTATGATGACTCAATCGCCAACAAAACAATTGCTTACCGCTCAGAAAATCAAAAGAAAGGAAATCGTAGCCCGTTTGAAGCTTTTGGCGATACAACTTTTGAACGAATCCAGAATTTACCAAAAAATAAAATATGGCGTTTTTATGAAAATGCGATGGAAAAATTTAAAGATGAAAACGACTTCCAAAGTCGTCAACTAAACGACACGCGCTATTTGTCAAAAATCGCCAAACAATATTTGGCACAAATTTGCGATCCAAACAACATCAGAGTTGCCAACGGAAAATTAACTGCGCTTTTGCGCCACAGTTGGGGTCTAAATTCAATTCTTGAAAAAATAGATCCAAAAACTGGTGAGGTTTTGAAAGGCAAAAACCGCGACGATCATCGCCATCACGCAGTTGATGCTCTTGTTATTGCCATGACTGAAACTCGCCTTTTACAACAAATTTCTCGTGACAATGCCCGAGGTCATGACTTAAACCGCCTTGTCATAAACTTGCCAAGCCACTGGAACCGCTTTCGAGAAGACGCCGTCGAAGCGATTGAAAAAATAATTGTTTCGCATAAAGCAGATCACGGAAAAAACAGCCAATTACATGAAGAGACTTATTATGGAATTATTGAACCATCAATTTCTTTAGAAAGAGAAGATGGAAAAGATGAAGGATATAATTTCGTTTACTCAAAACCACTTGCCAATCTTTCTGAAAATGAAATTGAAAGAATTAGAGATGAAAAGATTTATCAAGATCTAAAGAAAAAATTAGCTGGAATTAGTGGCAAAAAAGAAATTGAAAATATTTTATCAAATTATCACTTAAAAACCAAAAATGGTGAAGTGAAAGTAAAGAACATAAGACTAATCAAAAAAGAAAATCGTTTTGCAACCATTTCAAATAAGCAAATGGCTCTCCAAAAAAAGAAGATTGGTGGAGTTGAAGAAAAAATTCACAACAAAGCTGTTGTTGGCTCAAACCATCACATAACAATTTGGGAATTACCTAAATTAGAATTTTTACAACTTATTCACATGAAAGGTAAAAAATTTGAAGCCGCCTTTGAAAAACTTTCCGAATTAGAGAGAATAAAATTTGAAAAATTCAGAACTACTCAAAAAAAGTTAAAAAATTGGATTTCAAAGGATTGTGATTACGCAGTTTCTTGCGCCTCATCTTTTGAAGCCGCGAAGGGTGATGAAAACCAATTCAAGCCACATCCAGCAGCGAAGTTGCTAACCAAAATTCACAATGGCGATCTAATGAAATTTAATTTTGAAGATTCTCAAATTATTGCCAAAACAATAAAACTAGTTCCTTCAAATGATGGAATAGCTTTATTAAAACATAATGAGACTGGAAAAGACGTTAAACAAGTATGGATTTCTTTCAGTAAGTTTAAAGAACTAAAACTAACTAAACTTTATATCACCCCAACTGGCAAACTTTTTGACTCGGGTCCAATTCTAAAATAACTTAAAGAAAATAATGACCAATCGCATCATTGAAATTTCCGACCCCTTAGTTTGCCTTTCAATGTCTCGTGGCTTTCTAATTGTTAAAATTGAAAATACCGAAAAAACCCGCATCGCTTTTGAAGATATTGGAATTTTAGTTTTAAATGGCACTGGTGCTACAATCACCACCAATTTGCTTAATTCATTGCTTGAAGCAGGAACTATGGTTGTGGTTTTGGGCACAAATTATCTTCCTTCAGGCATTTTTTACCCCACAAATCCTCATTATTTGCACAAGCAAAAAATCAACTTACAAATTCAATCATCAAAACCACTGGAAAAAAGACTTTGGCAACAAGTGGTGAAAGCTAAAATTCTAAACCAAGCAGCAATTCTTTCTCATTTCAACGGCGAAGATGAAAAACAACTTTTGGAATTGGCAAAAAAAGTAAGCTCAGGAGATAAAGAAAATCTTGAGGCACAAGCTGCAAGAAAATATTGGCAAAAATTATTTGGCTCAAATTTTAGAAGAAATTTTGACGCCTCAGGAATTAATTCTATGCTTAATTATGGCTATGCAATTTTGCGTTCAGCAACCGCAAGAGCAATTTTTGCTTCTGGGCTTCACCCAGCAATTGGCATTCATCATTCCAATCAAGAAAATGCTTTTTGTCTTGTGGATGATTTAATGGAACCTTTTCGCCCCATAGTTGACTTTGTAGTTAAAAAAAATTTTGAGGAAAACCAAGAAATTCAAGAATTAACACCTGCAATAAAAAAGAATTTAACCAAAATTTTAAACCTAGATTTATCAACTTCAGCTGGCACAACACCAATCAACAATTGCTTAACAAGGCTTTGTCAATCTTTTGTTCGTAGTTTAGAAAATGGAGAAGCAAATTTAGATTTTCCACTTTCACCCTTGCCAACTGAATTGATAATAGATTAAATTAATGACTCAACTTTCAGCTTACAGAATTTTGTGGATTCAAGTTTTATTTGACCTACCAACTAATACCAAAAAAGAGCGCAAAGCTGCGTCAGAGTTCAGAAATTCCTTGCTTGATTTGGGTTTTCAAATGGCACAATTTTCTGTTTACCAACGCTATTGCGCCAGTAAAGAATTATCAGAAAAATATATTAAAAAAATTGAAAAAATAATTCCTGAAAGTGGTAAAGTTCACATTCTCACTTTTACCGACAAACAATATGAAAATATAATAACTTTTAATGGTAAAAAAGAAAAATCAAATCCAAAAAATCCTGAACAATATGAACTTTTTTAGACAAATTTTTGCTATTTTTTTAAATTCAAACCAAACTGCAGGCCTTATTTTATAAGGCCTGCAGAGTTCCAGACTAGATGATGGGAATTTGCAGTCAAGCTGGAACTAATAGTTGGATTTGATTCAACTTTATCTTAGACTAGATGATGGGAATTTGCAGTCAAGCTGGAACATAACTTAACATTTTATTTGTTATTTCAATAGACTAGATGATGGGAATTTGCAGTCAAGCTGGAACTAAATTTAAACGATTTTCTAGGCAGGTCTTTTGTGACAAAAACCTATGACTAAATTTAACATCCAAGTTATCACAAAAGACCTGCCTAGAAAATCGTTTTATAAAATTAAATTCTAGATCAAAAAATAATTTCCAAGAAATTTTAGAATTCTAAACATCAACCATTCCATATTTAGTTTCTACAACTTCATAACTCGTTGGATTTGGTAACTGATAGTGCCACCATTCAAACGATAAATGATCAAAACCCGCTAACTTCATTAAACCAAGCAAAATCAATCTATTTCTCTGAGCTTCAATTGAAACTTTACTGCAGTTATGATAAGCTAAATCAGAAAATTCATCAAAATCAGTTCCCATATCAAGCTCTTTACCATTTTTGTCAACCAAAGTTAAATCAATTGCAACACCACGACAATGAGGAATTCTTCCATTTTTCGGGTTTGAAACAAAACCATCAGGAAACTGATTAAACATATATTGCTGAACTTCTATGGGACGAAAAGTGTCAAAAACTTTTATTTTAAAACCTAAATTTTTTGCTGTTTCAATTGCTTTTTGCAAAGCATCTGCAGCTTCTTTATGCAAATAACAAAAGGGATAGGAATAAAGCTTTCTCTTACAAACATTATTCTCAGTAGCATAACGCAAATCTAAAATGACATCGAAATTTTTAGTATTTATTTCAACAATATTTTGCATAATTTTATACCAGTTTTAGCAATAACAAAACAGAAATTATTCATTCAAACCCTTAATGCTTTGAGTAATCAAGAATAAGTAAAGTGCATAATTGATTCTAAGGCTTCAATATTACTAAAGTCACAATAACAATTGCTAAAACAATTGGAATTTCGTTGATCAATCTGAAAAATTTTTGAGAATATTTATTTTCTCCCATAGCAAAATTTTTACGACACTTGGCAAGAAAACCATGAAAACCTGCCAAAAAAAGTACCAAAGTAATTTTTATATGTATCCACTTCGCATCAAAACCAAATTCATTAGCCAAGTATAATCCAAAAACAAAAACTACAATCATTGCTGGATTCATTATAAAACGCAGCAACTTCAACTCCATAATTTGAAAAATTTTATCAGTCTCACCATTTTTTTCTACCTGAGTATGATAAACAAAAATTCTTGGCAAGTAAAGCAATCCAGCCATCCAGCATATTACTGCAATGATATGGATAATTTTTGCTATTTCATAAAATTCAATATCTGCCATGACAAAAATTTGGAAAAATTGTTGATTAATTTGGGGTTAAAAATTATTATTATTTCTGAGATCAGTTAGAAATTTTTTTAGCAAATTCATACAAATAACTAAAAAAATAATTTTCTAGGAACAAAGTCGCACATAACAAAAAATTATCAAGCAATTTTCAGAAGCAAAATGAAACTTTTATCTTGCAATAGTAACCTAACTCTTTCCAAAGAAGTAGCAAAATACTTAGGAGTTGAGCTTGTTGCTGCCGAAGTTAAGAAATTTGCTGATATGGAAGTTTTTGTTGATATTCAAGAAAATGTTCGCGGCGAAGATATTTTCGTTTTGCAATCAACATCCTATCCAGCAAATGACAATATAATGGAATTGTTGATTGTAATTGATGCTTTAAGAAGGGCTTCTGCGCGCAGAATTACCGCTGTAATTCCTTACTTTGGTTATGCTAGACAAGATAGAAAAGTTGCGCCTAGAACTCCAATTTCCGCCAAATTAGTAGCAAACATAATCACCTCAGCTGGTGCTGATCGTGTCTTAACACTTGACCTACACGCTGGTCAAATACAAGGTTTCTTTGATATTCCCGTTGATAATTTATATGCAGCACCTGTTTTTGCTCGTCATATCAAAGAAAATTTTGCTGGCAAAGAAGGTCTGGTTATAGTTTCTCCTGATGTTGGAGGCCTTGTAAGAGCTCGCGAAATTGCAAAAAAAATCAATGCTGAACTTGCAATTGTCGATAAACGTCGCCCAAAAGCTGGATTAAGCGAAGTTATGAATATTATTGGTGATGTTGATAACAGAAACTGCATAATTGTAGATGACATCGTAGATTCTGGTGGCACTTTATGCAACGCTGCTGACGCTATTCTTGAAAAAGGAGCAAAATCAGTTTCTGCCTACATAACTCACGGGGTCTTGTCTGGAAAAGCTTGCGATAGAATTGCAAATTCTCAATTGAAGAACCTTGTAATAACTAACTCTATCGAACCAAATGAAGTGACTTTAGCAGTTAGAAATGTAAAAATAATTAACATTGCCAACCTGATAGGAGAAGCAATACGCAATATTTCTCAAGAAAAATCTGTATCAACTTTGTTTGAATAAAATGCAAAAAATCACTATTATTTTTAAAAATTTTTTAGAAAAAATCAAAACCTGCTCTAAAAGCGAAGAACTAAAAGCTAAGATAAAATCAGCCGCAACTTTCTTTGCTGTTGGATTAATGATTGCAATTTTTTCTGCAGTCATCGCGAGCTTGCTTTATCATCCAAAAAAAATGGTAAAAAGAGGTTTTGAAGTTGCTGTGTCAAAAGACGGAAAACCAATTGAGAAAGTTGAGGAAAAACCAGTTGATCTAGCAACTCTTTTAAAAACCGCAGACTTTGACCGCGGTGCGAAAGTAGCTAAAAAATGTGCATCTTGTCACAGTTTTGGCAAAGGAGAGGCAGCAAAAGTTGGACCTAATCTATATGGCATTATCGGAAGAGCCAAAGCTGCTACTACTTTCAACTATTCTGACGCTATGAGAACAAAAGGTGGCTCTTGGGACAAAGAATCAATCAATAGCTTTATAACTAAACCCAAAGATTTCGTACCTGGAACTAAAATGGCTTTTGCAGGACTAAAAAAAGCTCAAGATAGAGCTGACGTAATTTTGTACTTGGAAAGACAAAAATAATAACAATAAAGTTGTCTTTCAAAGTTTATTGCTTTTTTCAAACAAATATTTTTTAACTTTAGAGAAAATAATAAAAGTTTTGGCTCACTTATAAAGTCCAGTCAAAAAAATTTTTTATATAAACTTACAAAAAGCTTGAACAAAAATAAAAACTCAGTTTTAAACGCAAACTCAATAAATTTTTTTCAAATAAAAACAAAAAACAATGGAACAATTCTTTGGAATTATAATATCTATATTCTTTGGTGCAATTTTTGGTTCTTACGCAACTTTATTTGCTTATAGATTGCCAATTGGAGAATCTTGCTTTGGAAGATATTTTGGACCGAAATCAAGATGTCCTCAGTGCAATACTATAATAAGAACTAGAGAACTTATTCCTCTTATAAACTGGATCTTCACTTTGGGAAGATGTAAATCTTGCCAAACCAAAATTCCTCGTACTCACTTGTTTGTTGAGGTTACCACAACAACTTCTTTCATGTTATGCTATTTAAAATTCTCTTTTAGCGAAGACTTCATAATATACTCAATGCTTTCCGTTGGACTAGTAATTCTTGGAGCCTGCGACTATACTCATAAAAAATTTCCTCGAGAAGTACTTAACTTTATTTTAATGATTGGACTAGCGAATCGTGTATTGCATGATAAAACAATAATTGACTCAATATTCAGTGCTGCTGTTGCAATAGTTTTGGCTACAATATTTTATCAAATTTTCTACAAAAGAACTAATGGATTATTTGCAAATCAACAACAATCTTTTGATTATACTAAGTTTATTTTAGTTGTTGGAATTTGTCTTGAAGTACAGCTTTTCTTCTTATATTTTTTTGCCACTATGTTAATTTTATCAACATTGGTAATGTTAGATTTACCATCTAAGAAAAAACGCAATAGTTTTGGATATGCATTGATTATACCTTTTATTTATTTGATGCTTTATCCTCCTATAATTTACTAAAAAATGCTTGTACAAAGTTTTATAGCTATCGCTTGAGACTTAGAAGTGCATTTTTTGTAATGATCAAAAATAAAGAATTTATAAAATAGAGTTTGCGAGCCCGCATTATTTAAAAAACAAACAACTAAAAAATATGAACTCAAACTTTAATGACTATAAAGTCAAAGATATAGACCTTGCTGCTTGGGGAAGAAAAGAAATAACCTTAGCTGAAAATGAAATGCCTGGATTGATGTCCCTACGCCAAGAATATGGTTCATCTAAACCTTTAAAAGGAGCTAGAATTGCTGGCTGCCTTCACATGACTATTGAAACTGCTGTACTAATTGAAACTTTAACTCATTTAGGAGCAGAAGTTAGATGGAGCTCTTGCAATATTTTTTCTACTGTTGATCAAGCTGCAGCTGCTATTGCAGATGTTGGGATTCCTGTTTTTGCTTGGAAAGGTGAAACTGAAGAAGAATATGATTGGTGCATAAGACAAACGATAGATGGTAATCCAAATTGG
>CAZENB010000025.1:0-1694 GCA_964513555.1 uncultured Rhizobium sp.
GGTAATTATCCCTTGAAGGATTAATTTTACATAAAAACCAACCCCGTCATTGCGAGGAGCGTTAGCGACGTGGCAATCCACTTCGTCACAAAATTCTAAACTCGTGACTAAGTGGATTGCCACGTCGCTCCTCGCAATGACGGGGTTGGTTTTTATGTAAAATTTTAATCCTTCAAGGGATAATTGCCAAAAATGTTTTTAAAAAAAGATTTACAAAATCCTATTTTTTAGCTATGATGATGAAATTGCGATGAAAAATTAATCTTTTCCCCTAAAAATCTCATTTTTAATGCAAAAAATATCTAAATTAGAACTCTATACTTCTTTTTTCTATCAAAAAACTTTTTGCGTTTTCTTTTTCTTGCAGTTTTATTCAATTACTTTGCAAAATTCTTTCGCAACTGAAATTCAAGACGCAATTGATTCTGCGAAAGCGAATAACCGAAATATAAAACTTGAAAACATCAAATTAAAATCAACTAAAACGTTAAAAAGTGAGGCAATTTCAGAATTTTTGCCAAATGTTAAAGCAGATGTTCAATATGGTAATAGAAACAGTTTTTATCGGGGGCAATCTTACGACCGTTCAACTAAACAAGAAGTAAAAGAAATTTTGTTTGAGCAGCCAATTTTTGATGGTATGCACTCAATTTTAAAATATCGTGAAGCAAAATATAAGATAAAATCTGGAGAAGCTTTAGTTTCTGATAAGATACAAGAAATTTCTTTTTCTGCAACGCAAAGCTATTGTAACTTATATCGTTACCAAGAATTAACAAAGTTTTACCAATTAAACCAAAACTTAAGCAGTGAATTACTTTCTTTGGCAAAAAGACGAAAAAACATTAAATTAATTGATAAAAGTGATTTTATTAAGTTTGAATATGAGGCGTCAATTGCTGAAGAAAAATACTTAGATTCGTTAAATAGACTAAATAAAGCTAAGTTTGATTATGAAATTGTCATTGGACAAATGCATGAAAATCTTATTGCTCCTTTAATTAAAGATGAATTACCAAACGCGAATGAAATTTTGGAAAATGCTATTAGACAAAATCCGAATCTTAAATCTTACAGATATAATTATTTAGCATCAAAAGCTTCTTACAATTCAGAAAAATCAAATTTCTTACCAAAAGTATCACTTTCAGCAACGGCATCAAATCAAAGCAATGTTGTTTATTTGAATAATCAAGATTTAAATTCTAGATCACTTTTTTTGAATGTTTCTGTGCCAATTTTTCAGAAAGGATTAGAGTTTAGTAGCCTGACAAAAGCAAAGTATAATAAAGATGCTGCTTTGGAAGAGTATGAAATTGCAAGAGAAGAAATGGAAAAAGAGATTGCAAAATCTTTAGAAGAATATCGTTTTTATAAAGAGTTAAATAATTCGAATGAAAGATTATTGTCTTTAGCAGAAGAAAGAGCTAATTCAATTGGTGAGAAAATCAATTCTAGAGTTGAAGATCCAATTGAGTTTTTAAGAGCAAAAATAGAATTAAACGATAGAAAAATTAGCCATTTAAATTCTCAGATGGATTTGGCCATTACTTACTACAAAATTAAGTATTTTTTGAGTGAGTTATAAGTTGTAATAATGTACAATCAAAAACTTTGTTATTGCTAGGAGTGAAACGAAGTCGCAATCCAGTTATTTGATTAAAACCAAAATTGGATCACTACGTTTCGCAAGC
>CAZENB010000025.1:1794-19334 GCA_964513555.1 uncultured Rhizobium sp.
GTCGCAATCCAGTTATTTGATTAAAACCAAAATTGGATCACTACGTTTCGCAAGCATGCTCACTCGTGATGACGGAGTAAGAAAACAGCTCGCTCGTGATGACGGAGTAAGAAAACAGCTCGCTCGTGGTTACTTAATGAATAAGGAACTCACTTGTGATACATTTTCTGGATTCGTCATTGCGAGGAAGGCAAAGCCTGACGTCGCAATCCAGTTAAGA
The DNA here is from genome assembly GCA_964513555.1 of uncultured Rhizobium sp. Lineage (GTDB taxonomy): Bacteria > Pseudomonadota > Alphaproteobacteria > Rickettsiales > UBA1997 > UBA2645. The sequence continues at coordinate 2,015 of CAZENB010000025.1, forward strand.
CTTAATTTTAAGGAGTTAAGAGACGTCGCGATATATTATAAAAAATAGTTATTAGTCATAATTTAATAAGATAAAAAGTAATGGAAAAGCCATTAATACAAGAATTATTATCAAATTGCAAAAAAGCTTTTTATTTTTGTTTATTTTTTAGCTTTTTTATAAGCATTTTTACTTTAGCTTCCTCAATCTACTCAATGCAAGTTTTAGATAGAGTTCTAAGTAGTTCAAGCGTTGAAACCCTTATTTATCTTACAATTATAGTTGCCGCTTTTTTGGTTTTTTTGGGAATTATTACAAATATAAGGTCGTCAATATTTCTAGAAGTTTCAAATTGGTTGGAAGAAAAACTTTCTAGCGCACTTTTCAACAATATAGTTGAGTCAAACTCACAAGATAAATCAATAAGCTCACAAAATATGAAAGATTTGCAAGTTTTGAAAAATTTTATTTCAAGCAATAACTTGGCTGTATTTTTTGATGTGCCTTTTGCAGCTATTTACTTGATTGTTATATTTTTTATTCATCCAGTTAACGGCTTTATAACTCTTCTAGGAGGTCTTTTAGTTTTAAAGATTGCCTATATAAACGAAAAATCGACAAAAGCATTGATTGAAAAAACAAATCAATTGCAGATTGAAGTGACGAATGATTTTGAAATTATATCATCAAATTCGGAAGTTGTTAATTCAATGGGTATGAAAGGTAATGTCAGAAGAATTTGGGAAGAAAAGAATAATGAGTTACGCAAAGCTTCATCTGAGTTATCTGATTTAAGTAATAAAATTTCATCTACTTCTAAAACAGCAAGAATGATAATTTCTACAATCACAATGGCTGCAAGCGCTGTTTTGGTTATTTACAATAAGATGTCTTCAGGTGGAATTATTGCTACTTCAATTCTTGCAGGAAAAGCTTTAGCACCATTTGATGCGTCAATATCTTTATGGAAATCTTTTAAAAGTGCTAAAATATCTTATTTTCGTTTAAATCAGTCTTTAAAAAATTATGTTGAAGATAAAAATAAAATTGAATTGCCAGCAATGAGTGGTGAAGTCGTTGTTGAAAAGCTTTACTATAAATCAAATAAAACTGGCCAAGTTTTATTGAAAGATATTTCTTTTAATATTAAAGCAGGAGAGGTTGTTGCAATTATAGGACCAAGCGGTAGTGGAAAAACAACTTTGGCACGTCTTTTAACCGGAGTTCTTAGGCCAAGCTCTGGTTGCGTTAGATTTGATGGTGCAAATATAGCTGATCAAGATTTAGAAAAAATTGGTAAATATATTGGCTATTTGCCTCAAGATATTGAGTTATTCAAGGGATCTGTAAAAAATAATATTTCAAGAATGAATAAAAAAGCTGAAGATTCTGAAATTATAAAAGCAGCAAAGTTTTGTGACGTTCATGAAGTTATATTATCTTTTTTACAAGGTTATGAAACGGAAGTTGAAAAAAATGCTTCTAATTTATCTGCAGGACAAAAGCAAAGAATTGCGTTAGCTAGATCTTTTTTTGGTGATGTAAAATTTGTAATTTTAGATGAGCCAAATTCAAATCTAGACTCTGATGGCGAAATTGCTCTTAATAATGCGATTAAGCGTGCTAAGGAAAACAAAATTACAACTTTAATTATAACTCATCGTCCTTCAATCACTTCAATATGTGACAAAATAATGATTATCAAAGATGGAGAATTGAAAGCTTTTGATGAAACAAAAAAAGTTTTAGGAAAAGTTTTGTAAAAATAAAATGAAAATGACTGTGAATAATAAAATCGCTTCAGATCCGATTGAAAAAGGCTTAAAAGTTTTATTAATTTTTGCTGTAATATTTTTGATTTGGGCAATTTTTTTACCTATAAAATCAGCGTCAATTGCTGAAGGAATAATAGTTTTAGACTTTAATAGAAAAACAATTCAGCATTTAGAAGGTGGAATAATTGAAGAGATCTTAGTAAAGGAAGGACAAATAGTAAAACAAGGAGATGTATTGCTTTATCTACGTGATATTCAAGTTAAATCTGAACAACAAATTGTTAAAGAAAAGCTTTTTACAATACAAGTTCAAAAAACAAGACTTGAAAGTGAAAAAGAAGGAAAAACAACCTTAAACCTATCCAAATTTAATGATGTTAAATTCGAAAATACTGAAAAACTGAAAGAAATATTAAATAATCAGTTGAAGCTTTTTAACTCAAGAAAAAGTAAAAGAAATGGTGAAATTTCAACTTTGCAAAAAAAACTTATCGCAGCAAAAAGAAAATTGGTTTTAGTAAAACAAGAACTAGAAATGGTTAAGCCACTTGTTTTGGAAAATAATTTGCCTCTAACTCGTCAAATTGAGTTAGAAAAATTATTGCACGAGTTAAATTATGAAGTTGAATCAAGCAGTTTACAAATATCAAATTATAAAGATGAAAATCTATCAGAAATTTTAAAAGAAATTAAAGAAAGTGATCTAGAAATTATTACTTTGACAAATCAGCTTAAAGCTTCTGAAGATATGACAACAAGATTAGAAATATTATCTCCGGTTGATGGAAAAGTTATGAATATACAATATCATACAGTTGGTGCCGTAGTACCTCCTGCTGGTGAAATTATGAATATTGTACCACAAAACGATCAGTTAATTATTGAGGCTAAAATTCGTCCTCAAGATATTGATAATATTGCGGTTAATATGAAAGCAAAAGTTTCCTTAACTGCTTACAAAGAAAAGAAGGTTCCAAGAATTAATGGAGTTTTGGTTAATGTTTCTCCTGATATTACAATTGATCAACAAACAAAAGAGTCTTACTTTTTGGCAAGGGTTAAAATTGACGACAAAGATATTAAAAAACTTAAAAACAAGGTTGAACTTTATCCTGGTATGCCAGCTCAAGTATTTATAATTAATGGTTCAAGATCTTTTCTTTCTTATTTGTTTACTCCAATTTCTGAATCAGCTTATAAAGCCTTTAGAGAGGAATAAATTTCTAGTTTATAAACAAAAATGGATTACTATGTTTTTCAAGAATGCGAAATTGTGATGACGGACGAAAAAAATAAGGTTCACTCGTGATGACGGATGAAAAAAACATCAAGCTCTATTTGTTTTTTCAAGTCATCAATTGAGGAAAATTTTTTTTCTTCACGAATAAAATCAACAAACTCCACAATAATTTTCTTACCATATAAATTTTCTGAAAAATCAAGAATGCAAGTTTCAAATAATTCTTGTGGAATTGAATTATTAAAAGTTGGTTTGATTCCAAAATTGGTAATAGAAGAAAATTTTTTATTTAAATGTTGAACGTGGGTAATTGTTTTATAAACTCCATATTTAGGTTTAATAATATGCGGTAGAGCTAAAATATTGGCAGTTGGAAAACCAAGTTGACGAGCAATTTGTTTACCAGAATTAACAATACCAACGATATTAAAATTTCTACCAAGCAATGTATTGGCTTGTTTTATATAACCTTTAGAAATCATTTCACGAATTAAAGTAGAAGAGCATATATTGCTATCTTTCATTAATGCAGGTACTTGTTTTAACGAAAAAGAGAATTGTCGTGACTTTTCTTCAAGTAAGCTAAAATTACCCAAACGATTTTTACCAAAAGTAAAGTCATAGCCAATTGATAAGTGCTTGATATTAAGCTTTTTAACCAAGAAATCTTCAACAAAAATATTAGCTTCTACATTTGCCAATCTTTGATTGAAAGGAAGTAATATAAAATAATCAATTTTGTTTTCTTGAAAGATTCTTAGTTTTTGTGATAAAGTATAAATTCTAAAATTTTTGTTTTTGTTATTCTGAAAAAAAGACTGTGGATGAGGCTCAAATGTTAGAACTGCTGATTTTAAGTTTTGATTTGAAGCAATTTCTTTTATTTCTTCTATAATTTTTTGATGTCCTAAATGCAGTCCATCAAAATTACCAATCGTTAATGCAAGTGAAGGAAAGTGTTTAATTTTGTTTTGATTTAAATTGCGAATTATTTGCATTTAGGTTTTTAGAACGTTTTATTAAGAATTACAAAATACGAAAATATGACTAAAAATAACTTATGAAACTTTTTTTACGAATTTTTTTTACTATTCTTTTAATTGCTAACTCTGCTTATTCATCAAATCAATTCAAACACGGAATTTCAATATTTGGTGATTTAAAATATCAAAAAAATTTTAGACATTTTGATTATGTTAATCCACAAGCTCCTAAAAAAGGAAGTTTTAAATTTGGAGTTGAAGGAACTTTTAATAGTTTAAATCCATTCATTTTGAAAGGAATTAGCGCTTCTGGTTTGTCTTACGTTTATGAAAGTTTAATGGAAGGTTCAGATGATGAAATTTCTTCTTATTACGGTCTTATAGCTGAAAGTGTGAAACTATCTGATGATAAATATTCAATTGAATTCAAAATAAGAAAAGAAGCAAGATGGCATGATGGTTCTAAAATAACTGCTGACGATGTTATTTTTACATTTAACAAGTTAATTTCAGATGGTCATCCTTCTTACAAAATGATTTATCGAGAAGTTAAAAACGTTGAAAAAGTTGCTTCTGATCATGTTAAATTTTATTTTAAAACTAATCAGAATAGAGATCTTCCCTTAATTGTTGCCTCAATGACTGTGCTGCCAAAACATTTTTTTGAAAAAGTTGATTTTAACAAAACTACTTTAGAGCCAATTCTTGGTTCGGGTCCTTATAAAATTAAGAAAGTTGATATTGGTAAATCAATTACTTTTACCAGAAATAAAGATTATTGGGGAGAAAATTTACCAGTAAATAAAGGACGTTACAATTTTGATGAAATTACTTTTGATTATTACCGTGATAATAACGTATTAGTTGAGGCTTTCAAAGCCCAGAAATATGATTTTAGGCAAGAAAGCATTTCTAGAAATTGGTCAAATAGTTATAATATTGAGGCTGTAAAAAATGGACAAATTATAAAAAAAGAAATTCCAAATTCTTTACCAAGTTCAATTCAGACCTTTGTTTTAAACTTAAGAAAAGAGAAATTCCAAAGTTTAGAACTTCGAAAAGCTTTAACTTATGCTTTTGACTTTGAGTGGTTAAAAAATCATATTTTTTACAACTCTTATAAAAGAACACAAAGTTATTTTGCTAACTCTAATTTTGCATATAAAAATTTTTCGATGCCTGTTTCAGAAAGCGATGGTTACAATCGTAAAAATTTAATAAAAGCCAAAGAAGTTCTCGATAAAGCTGGTTATAAAGTTATTGAACAAAAATTAATTGATCCAAAAACAAATAAACAATTAGAAATTGAATTTTTGATTGATAGTTCTTCATTTCAAATGGTTATTGCAACTTTTGTTAAAAATCTTGAAAGACTTGGAATTAAAGGGAAAATTAGATTGGTTGAAGAAAATCAATATCAAACAAGAGTAAATAATTTTGATTATGATGTTATTGTTGCTGTTTTCTCTCAATCTATGACTCCGGGAAATGAACTATTTTCTTATTGGCATTCATCGCAAGTAGATATAAAAGGTGGACGTAATTTTTCTGGATTGAATGATAGAAGAATTGACGATTTAGTGATAAAAATTGGAAAAACAAAAAATAAATCCGAATTAACAAAATTATGTCAAGAGTTTGATAAGATAATGTTAGAAAATTACTATACTATCTTACAATGGCACAATAATACTTATAGAATTTTATATCGAAATATTTTTGCCATGCCAAAAATTACACCTCAATATTCGCTATCAATTGATAGCTGGTGGATTAATGATTAGTTATCAACTTTTTAAGCTTGCTTTTTTTATAATCGTTATTTTGAAGTTACGTCATTGCGAGGAGTGAAACGAAGTCGCAATCCAGTTATTTGATTAAAACCAAAAGTCGATCACTACGTTTCGCAAGCATGCTCACTCGTGATGACGAAGGGAAAAATAATCTCTCGTGATGACGGAGGGAAAAGTAATCTCACTCGTGATGACGAAGGGAAAAATAATCTCTCGTGATGACGGAGGGAAAAGTAATCTCACTCGTGATGACGGAGGGAAAAGTAAGGCTTACTTATGGTGAAGGAATGAAAAATAAGCTAATTTCCAATGATGATAGGTACTTTACATAAATTTTTATCTAAATAGAATTCAACAATCTTTAATCAAAATCTCTCAATATATGTTTATACAAACTGAAGAAACTCCAAATCCAGCAAGTTTAAAATTTATTCCAGATGGTAAGATCGTTTTAGAGAAAGGTGTTATAGAATTTAAAAACCAGAAATCAGCTGCAACAAGATCTCCTCTAGCTTTACAACTTTTTGAAATTGAAGGTGTTGAATCAATTTTTTTAGGACGTGATTTTATAACTGTAACAAAGTCAGAGAATATTGATTGGCAAAAAATTAAAACTGAAATCTTAGCTACAATAATGGATTTTTTTGTATCAGGAAAGCCGGTTGTATTTGAAGAAAACAGTAGTGAGAACTTTTCAGATGAAGAAGATAGTGAAATTGTAAAGCAAATTAAAGAATTAATTGAAGTTAAAGTTAGGCCTGCTGTTGCAATGGATGGAGGTGATATAATTTATCGTAATTTTGAGGAAGGTATAGTTTACCTTGAACTCAGAGGTTCTTGTTCTGGTTGTCCAAGTTCAACAATTACCTTAAAAAATGGAATTGAAAATATGCTTAAGCATTATATTCCAGAAGTATTAGCAGTTGAGCAAATATTTGAAGATTAATTCATCTTCTTCGAAGCGAAGCTGAGAAAAGCGACGAAACGTTTTAAGAAAAGCATCCGTAGCTCAACTGGATAGAGTTTTGCTTTCCGAAGGCAAAGGTTGGAGGTTCAAATCCTCTCGGATGCACCAGAAACTGAAAAATAAAAATTAATTACAGATACTTTTAAAATTACAAATATTACTAATTTATGATTGATAAAAAAGAGACAGTTACTGCAGCTTTTGTAATTATTGGAGATGAAATTCTTTCTGGTAGAACTGAAGATAAAAACCTTAATTTTTTGGCAAAAAATCTTACGGAATTTGGAATTGCTTTACGTGAAGTTAGGGTTGTTTCTGATATTGAAGAAGAAATCATAAAAGCAGTAAACGAAGTTAAAACAAGATTTGACTACGTATTTACTAGTGGTGGAATTGGACCAACGCACGATGATATAACTGCTCTTTCAATTGCTAAAGCTTTTAATGATGAACTAATTCAAAACAAAGAAGCAACCGAAATTCTTGAGAAACATTATGGATCTAGCAATGTTAATGAAGCTCGTTTGAAGATGGCTTTTGTTCCTAAAAAAGCAAGTTTACTTGATAATCCAGTTTCTTCAGCCCCTGGTTTTAGGATTGGTAATGTTTTTGTTATGGCTGGTGTGCCAAAAATTTTTCAAGCAATGTATGAAGCTGCAAAAAAAGAGTTAATTGCTGGAAAAAAAGTAAAATCATTAGAAATAAAAACCACTTTAACAGAAAGTATAATAGCAAAAGATTTAGAAAATTTACAAAATAAATATAAGCAAGTGACAATGGGAAGTTATCCATTTGAAGATGGGACTTCGCTGGTATTTCGTAGTCAAGATTATGACGCTTTAGAAAATACAGTTCAAGAAATGACGGAATTGCTTGAAAGAATAAAAGCAAACTGAATAATACTTTTTAATTTTTACTCTATGTGTAAAAAAGTATAGCTATAGGTTAATTTTCAAATTTCAAATGAAGAAAAGCAAAAAAGAAGACATTGAAGAAAACCAAAATCTAGAAGCAGAGATGGATCAGGAATACTTTGACTTCATAAAGTCTTCTGTTAAAGACGGTGGCTACTTTAAAGATGCTTTGAACTGGTATTTTATTAAATATGTAAATCCAATTTGCCAAAGAGCAATTCTAGTATTTTCAACAGTCATAGCAGCAATTGTACTTTTCGTTTTGATTGAATTAATTCAGAATTCTTTTCCTTTAGTTGAAGAGTTTCCTCTTATAATAAAGTCTAAAGATCAATCTCTTTATTTTCCTCATCTTGTTGCACTTAAGTCTAAAGAAAAAAAAGAAGTAATGACTGTTGATGAGTCAATTGCCAAGTACTTACTTTCAATTTATGTTAAAGATAGAGAAGGGTATGATTTCTCTAAAGCTGAAATTTCTGATGTTAATAAAAAGTTTAGTCGCATAAAAAACACTTCTTCTGTAGATGAGTATAGAAGATTCCAAATTATAATGAGTAGAGATAATCCAGAAAGTCCAATTAATCAATTTGGAAAAGATGTTTTAAAGCAAGTTGATGTAACTTCAGTTGTTTTTGTGAAAAAGACACCTGATAGTCTAAGTGGTAAAGCGCGTGATTTTATTTCAGCAAGAATTCCAACCGAAGCTGAAGTTAGATTTAGTGCAAAAACAACAATTAAAAGTATTTCAGGAATTACCAATCAGACTGAAAATTTTCTTGCTAAAATATCTTTTTATTTTGGTGGGGCTGATAAAAATGATAAAAATAAAAACCTGAACTTCACTGTTAACAGCTATAAACTATATAAAGTAACCCAATGAGATTTTTTAAATTTTTAGCTTTCTTTTTATTGCTTCCACTCATTGCGCATTCAGCACAAGAGCCAAGATTTTTGGGCAGTGAAAAGAAATTCAGAAGTTTTATTTATAACCCAAACGAAGTTTACCATTATACTGGACATTACACTTATCAAGGTTTTATCGAATTTCAAGATGGTGAAGCTGTATCAACAATTTCAATGGGTGATCCATCTTTATGGTTATTTGAACATTTAGGAAATAGGTTGTTTTTAAAGCCAGTTGGAGAAGATAATTCTGAAACTAATATGACTGTAATTACAAACAAAAAAATTTATCACTTTCAATTAACTGCAAAAGAAGCAAGGGGAATTGATGATAAAGATTTAGTATTTGTTGTAAAATTTGCCTATCCAGACGAGAAAGATAAAAATATTGTTGAGTTTTCTAAAATTCCTCCTTCAGATGAACCAGACATGAGAAACTTATCAGTCTATAACTTTAGTTATCAATATACTGGAGAACCAACAATTGCACCGGTAAAAGTTTTTGATAACGGTGAATTTACTTATTTCCAATTTGCTAAAAAAAGTGCTGAAATTCCAGCTATTTTCACAGTTGATTCTGCTGGTTATGAATCTTTAGTTAACTTCAGAGCTGCAGGAGATTACATAATTATTGAGAGAATTGCTCCGCAATTCACTCTTAGAAGTGGAGCTGATATTGTCTGCGTTTATAATTCAAATATGTATATTAATGGTAGCCCAAATAGTAAATTTTCTCCTTTAAAACAGGATAACTTTTCTGCTCCTACTTCTTTACCTTATGCTTCTGAAGGTGTTGGTTTTTCAAATCCACAAATTCCTCAGATGATTCCTGGTTCAATTGGAAGACCTGGTCAGTAAAAAAAATTAAACTAAATAAATTATAAAATAAATGAACGAGAACTATAATCACAAAATTGCTGAAAAAAAATGGCAGGCAATTTGGGAAGAAAAAAATATTTTCAAATTTGACGAAAAATCTGAAAAAGAAAAATATTACGTTTTAGAAATGTTTCCATACCCATCTGGAAAAATTCATATGGGTCATTTAAGAAATTACACTATTGGTGATGCTATAGCTCGTTTTAAAAAACTTGAAGGATTCAATGTTTTGCATCCAATGGGCTTTGACGCTTTTGGTTTGCCTGCTGAAAATGCTGCTCTTGAACATAAAATTCATCCGCAAGATTGGACTTTGGAAAATATCAAAACCATGAGAAGTGAGTTAAAATCAATTGGTCTTTCAATTGATTGGAGCAGAGAACTTACAACTTGTTTGTCAGACTATTATAAACATGAACAAAAAATCTTTATTGATTTTGTTAAGAATGGTCTGGCTTATCAAAAAGAGTCCTTTGTAAATTGGGATCCAATTGATCAAACAGTTTTAGCGAATGAACAAGTAATTGATGGTAGAGGTTGGAGAAGTGGTGCTTTGGTCGAAAAGAAAAAACTAAAGCAATGGTTTTTGAAAGTTTCAGACTTTTCAGAAGAATTATTATCGGAATTAAAAAATTTAAAAGGTTGGGATGAAAGAGTTCTTACAATGCAAGAAAAATGGATTGGTAAGTCTGAAGGTTTGATAATCGACTTTCAAATTGATAACTCTGAATTTAAAGAATTCAAATCAATTTCGGTTTACACAACTCGTCCCGACACTTTATTTGGAGCATCTTTCATAGGAATTTCGGCTCATCATCCAATTGCTTTGGAATTGGCTAAAACTAATCCAGAAGTCAAAAGATTCATTGAAGAATGCAGTCGCAGCGCAGTTGATGAACAAACTTTGGAAAAACAAGAAAAGAAAGGTTTAAAAACTTCTTTGCAAGTTGTGCATCCTCTTGATGAAAATTGGAAACTTGACGTATATATTGCTAATTTTGTTTTAATGGAATATGGAACTGGTGCAATTTTTGCATGTCCTGCACATGACGAAAGAGATTTTGAATTTGCTAAAAAATATAACTTACCAATTCGTCAAGTTGTTGAAAATTTTGACAAATTCTTAGCAGAAACGCCATTTATCAATTATTCCAATGCCACAATTCAAGAAGTAATTGCTAAAATAAAATCTGCCGCAAATTCTGAAAATGAAGTTGAATTAGCAAAAGCAGCTTATCATTTTGTACGTGATGAAATAAATCACTCAATGGATGATAAATTTTACTCATTACAAAAACCTTACTTGAAAGCCAGCGAGGTTTTAGAAAATAAAGTTGGTTTTTGTTTTGGAAAATCAGTTTTACTTTGCGCAATTTTGCGTGGAATGAAAATTCCATGTGGTTTTTCTGATCAACTTTTGATGTTTGACGAAGAAGTGTCGGATCGTAAAATTATTCATACAGTTAACGCCATTTATTTGAAATCTATAAAAAAATGGGTGAGGGTGGATTCTAGAGGAAATAAACCTCAAGATGTTAATGCTGAATTTTCAACTGACTCTGAAAGGTTGGCTTATGAAGCAAGATCTGAATTTAACGAAATCAATAATTTGGGAATTTATGCTGATGTTTCAAAAACAACTTTAAAACTTTATGAAGTTAGCAAAACAAATGCTGAAATAATTGATAATTTATATTTCGAAACAAATTCACTGGAAAGTGCAATTACGGAAGATGGAATTATGATCAATTCGCAATTTCTTGATGGACTTACTTCTATTGAAGCAAAAGAAAAAGTTTTTGAAACTTTATCTGCTAAAAATCAAGCAAGTAAAAAAGTAAATTATCGCTTACGTGATTGGGGAGTATCTCGTCAACGTTATTGGGGGTGTCCAATTCCAATACTTTACTTAGAAGATGGATCTGTTGTGCCAGTGCCACAAGATCAATTGCCAGTTGAATTGCCAAAAGATGTTGAATTCAACGGTATTGGAAATCCACTTGCTGCTCATCCAACTTGGAAATATACAACTTATACTGACGAAAATGGTAAAACTCAGAAAGCAATTCGTGAAACTGATACTTTTGATACTTTCTTTGAAAGTTCTTGGTATTTCTTGCGTTACATTTCTCAACCTAAAGACAAAGCATTTGATCGTGAAATGGCAAACAGATTTATGCCAGTTGATCAATATATTGGTGGTGTTGAACATGCTGTACTGCATTTGTTATATGCCAGATTCTTCACCAAAGCACTAAGAAAATGTGGTTATTTAGATGTTTCTGAACCTTTTGCAAATTTGCTTACTCAAGGAATGGTTTGTCACCAAACCTACAAAGATAAAGAAACTGGCAAATGGATTTTTCCTAACCAAGCTCTTGAAATGCCTGCTGATAAAGTAATTGTGGGTCGTAGTGAAAAAATGAGTAAATCAAAGAAAAACGTTGTTGAGCCATCGCATATTGTTGAAAGTTATGGCGCTGATACAGCGCGTCTGTTTATGCTTTCTGACACTCCAGCCTCTCGAGATCTTGATTGGTCAGAAAGTGGAATTGATGGTGCTTGGAAATATATTAATCGTTTATGGCGCATTTTTGCCATCTTTACAAAAGAGGTTGGCATTGCGCAAAGCGCAATGACGGGTGATTTTTTCAAATCACATCCAATCATAAAACTAACTCATAAAACCATCGCTGCAGTTAGAGAAGAATATGAAAAAATGTCTTTTAACCGCTCAATTGCAAAAATAAGAGAATTTTCTAATGCTTTAGAAAAGTTTGAAATTAAGTCATCAGAAGATTATAAGGTGATGGAGTTTGCTTTGAAAAACTTAGTAATCTTAATTTCGCCAATAATGCCACATTTATCAGAAGAATTATGGCAAAAATTGGGCAATAAAACTTTGGTCAGCCAAGAAAAATTTCCACAATTTGATCCAAAATTAATTGTTGAGGACGAAGTTGGCGTTGCAATTCAAGTTGCAGGAAAACTTCGTGCTGTAATTCAGGTTCAAAAGGGATTATCTAAAGAAGAACTCGAAAAAGTTGCTTTTGAAAATGAAAATGTAAAAAAATTTATTGAAGGCAAAGAAATTAAAAAAGTTATTGTAGTACCAGATAAGTTAGTGAACATAGTAGCATAAAATTCAATTTTAAAGGACTGTAATTTCAGTTCAGTCCTTTAAAATAAAAAAGTTATCGTCTTCAATACTTTTTAATATTTTTTGAGAATTGTACGATGTAAACACAAAAGAATTTTTATACTGAAAGAAGGCAAAGGATCTAGTTGATTTTGAATTTGGAGACCAAGATCCTCATTAGATCCTTTGCTTTCGCTCATTATGAAAGTTTTAATTAAGAATTGAATTAGGTATTAATGAATAACTGCTAAAATTTTCCTAAAATTATTATTGTCATTGAAGATTTTATAACCAAAATTAGGAAAATAATTCAAAACTAAATCTCACAAAATAAATGCAAGGTTCAAATAATTTTTATCAGGCAACCAAAAATGCTGCCTTAATTTTTCCTGATGGCTCTTGTTTTTACGGTTATGGAATTGGTAAAAAAGCCACAACAACTGGTGAAATTTGCTTTAATACAGCAATTACTGGTTATCAAGAAATTCTAACTGATCCTTCTTATTCTGGACAAATAATAAATTTTACTTTTCCTCATATTGGAAATATTGGCACTAATAGCAAAGATATTGAATCCCAAAACCCAAGAGCTTGCGGCCTTATAATTAGAGAACCAATTACCAATCCTTCTAATTATCGTTCTGAATCTCATTTGAACGAATGGTTAATAAAAAATAATCTTACTGGAATTTGCGGCATTGATACCAGAAAAATTACTAAACTTATTAAGCTAAAAGGTGCTAAAACCGTTGCTATTGTTTATCAAGATAACATTGATGATGCTTTAATTAAAAAAACTGTTGAACAAATTAACAAAACTCCTGATTTAGATGGTGTAGAACTTGCAGAAAGTGCAAGTCAAAACAAGAAATATAATTGGGGCAACGAAGCAAAATGGATACAAGATTTAAACTCATATAATAATTTAGCACAAAAAAAGCTAAAAGTTGTTGCTATTGATTATGGTGCTAAGCTTAATATTTTGCGTTGCTTGACAGAAGCTGGTTGTGAGGTTTCAGTAGTAGGGGCAAAAGCAAGTTTTAGCGAGATTATCAATCAAAATCCTGATGGTGTTTTCTTATCTAACGGCCCTGGTGATCCTGCTGAAACTGGTAAATATGCAATTCCTGTAATTCAAGAAATTCTTAGAAATAAAATCCCACTTTTTGGAATTTGTTTGGGTCATCAACTTCTTGCCTTGTCAATTGGTGCTAAAACTTCTAAAATGCATCAAGGTCATCGAGGAGCAAATCACCCTGTTCAAAATTTAAAAACTAAAAAAGTAGAGATTACAAGTCAAAACCATGGTTTTTGTGTTGATGCTAATTCAATGCCAGAAAATGCTGAAATTACTCATATTTCCTTGTTTGATCAGACAGTTGAAGGATTGAGTTTAAAAGATGGCTCGGCTTTTTCAGTGCAATATCATCCTGAAAGTTCTCCAGGACCAGACGATAGTTTTTATTTATTTGAAGAATTTGTTTCCTTAATGAAGAAGAAAAATGAGCGCAATTAGCAACGCTTATCTAATAATTTTTTTACCGCTAATTGCTTCTTTATTTAGCTTTCTTGTTCCAAAAAAGAAGATAGTTCTTACCACGATTGCTTTAACAAACTTATTGCTGATAGCTTTGTCATGCCAAAATCTTTTTAACGTTTTGGCCTATAAAAATATATCTAATAACTTTGATTTGGGACAGATTTCTCTTGGTCTTGAGTTCTCAATCTCGGCAACTGGTGCAACTTTCTTACTTCTCGCCTTTTTAATAAAATCAATAATTTTCCTTTTCTTTATAAAAGATTTTGAAAACTCTTTAGAAGGAAAAAATAAAATTGCTTTTTATCAACTTTACATCTTTCAATTCTTTACTATAGCTGGAATTTTTACCGCTGACAGTTTCTTTAATTTATTTATTTTTTCTGAATTATACCTATTTACCATATTTTCCTTGGCTAAAGTTCTATTAAATCAAGATAGAAATAATTGGAGATACTTCCTAGTTAATTCATTAGTAACGGTTCTGATAACTTTTTTGTTATTGATAACTGAAATTATCTTTTCTGAAAGTAGTATAAGTAAAGTTTTTGAAAGCATTTATTTAATTTCAGATTCTCAACAATTTTTTGTAAATACAGTTTTTACAAGTTTATTTTTATTGCTTTTTCTAAAACTTTTCTCTCCTTATTTCTTTTTTAAATTAGAAAATAACAAAAATTCTAAATTCTTTTTATTTGAGTTATATTTCATCAAATTAGCTATATCGGTTTTTATAGTTCTAAAATTTTCATATGTTTTTTTTGGAATTTTCACTGTAGAATTGATGAAAAAAATCGCACCATTCTTAATTTTCTTCTCATTATCTATAGTTTCTTACTTTGCATTACAGTTAAAAAAAACAATTTCGTTAAAAATTATTTTTATAAATATTGTTTGTAATGCCATAGCTGTTGTTTGTACAAATTTCGCAATTTCAAATTTTTATTCACTACAATCTTTATTTTTTACAATAATTAACTTCTTTTTGGTTAATTTGGCGTTATTTTTGATTTTTTCACTAACAGAGGAAAAAATTGACAATAAAGGACAAGTATTTTTTCTTTTAAAAAGAAACTTTTCTTCATTTTTCTTTCCAATAAAGATTTTATTATTTTTCTTATCTGCTTTTCCTCTTTCTTTTTTATTCTTTTCAAATTGGTATTTGATAAAAGCTGCTCTAGACTCCTTTTATTTGCCTCTATTACTTTTAATTATTGTCATTTCAAACTTTTCTAACGTTTTTATTTCCCTAAAATTATTTGAAGTGATAGAAATTGAAGAAAAAAAATCTGAAACCAATCTTTTTCAAATAATATCTTTTCTTGTATTATTCATTGTAATTATCTTTCTATTTGTTTTTTCAGATTTTCTTAAGATTTTATCTTCAGAATTTGCTTCATCTTTACTGTCTTAATATCGCTTCTTTAGAATTTTAAGGGGTGACAAAAAATCAATAAAATATGTTTTTACTTTTCGTAAATTCAATAATTCCAATTTTTGGTTACTTTTTTATCGGATTTTCTCCTAGCAGCAAATTAAATAAAATTGTCTTTAAATTCTTGCCAATTTTATTTTTAATAAACCTTATTGGCTTAAGATCTTACGCTAATAAAGGTGTTGTTTTGGAAATATTGCACTTATTTCCTAATTCAAGCTTTGGTTTTAATATTGATAAAGTAAACTTTCTTCTACTTTTATCACTCGCTTTAATTTGGATCACCTTTGTTTTCTATATAAATCAAATTTATAACTTCTTTCAAGAAGAAGTAAGCGACAATTTAAAACTAAAAATCACTGCTATTTTTTCTTTATTAAACTGCCTAATAATTTCAAATAATCTTTTAACAACATTGTTTTTTTTCAGTTTTTTGTTATTGATTAATCACTTTTTTGCTAAAGACTTTTTATACGAAAAGGCCTCTAAAATTTGCATTATTCCAAAACTTTCTTTTTACTTACAGAGTTTTTTATTTTTTGTGGCTGTAGTTTTAAATGATAAAATCTTTGGTAATGTCGATTTTTTTTCGCAAAGCAACTCTGAACATTTAGGGTTATTAATTTTTTATTTTGCGTCTCTATTTCTTGTTACTCTAAATCCCTTCTTATTTTATCAAGCTGTCAAAACTTCTAATGTTACTTTAATATATTTATCGTTTTTTGTAGTAATTGGTTTTGGAGGTTTAGTAATCTTAACTAAAATATTAAAAACTATATTTTCTTCATCTATATCTAATTTAGTCATTCAGTCATCTTTGTTTCACTATTTTTTGATTACAATTATTGTAGTTATTCTAATATCTGCAGTTTTGATGATTTTTACAAAAAATCTTAAAGCTTCATTCTTTTATTTAAGTTCAAATCAAATTTTACTTTCAGCAATTTCAACTATTGTTTTTGCTTCTTTTGATAATAGTAAAATTCACTTACCAATAGTTTCGTCGGTTTTATCAACCACTTTAACTTTCTTAAGTTTTTCCAATATTATTTGTTACTTAGAGAAATTAAAAATAGGTTCAATAAGAGGAATATTTAATAATCTAAAAATTAGCAGCGTATTTTTGATAATTGCCTTGTTTAATTTGTTACCTTTGTTGCCATCAGTTTCTCTGTATGAAAAGTTTTTTGCAATTAAAGCAATTTTCCAAAAAGAGTTGTTTTTTATATGTACTGTTTTTGCTCTGAACTTTTTTTCGATCTTTATTTTTGGTTGTAAACTATCTTATTTGCTTCTATCTAAGATTGAAGAAAGTTCTGAAAAGAATAAATCTTCTTTAGGAAAAGAAAATTTAAATAAACAAGAAGATTTAACAAAACAAGAATTAAGTTTAAACTTAATTCCTTTTGTACTTTTGATTATAATCATTTTATTGCCAATTTTTTTGCAATTTAAAATAGGTATTTTTGCTTTATGAATGAAATTGAAAAAAAAGTTTTAAAAATTTGTTCTGACTCTAAAAAAGCATCTTTTGATATTGCTAATATTGATTGTGAAACTAAAAATCAGGTTTTACTTGAAGCTGCTAAATTAATTAAAAAACATTCGCCAAAAATTATTAAAGCCAATCAAAAAGATATAAAAATTGCCAAAGAAAATAAGCTTGATAATGCAAAAATTGATCGTCTTACTTTAGATGAAAACAGAATTATTACCTTGGCAAACTCAGTAAAAGAAGTCATAAAACTTTCTGATCCGGTTGGTAAAATACTATAT
>CAZENB010000025.1:19344-22423 GCA_964513555.1 uncultured Rhizobium sp.
AAACCAAAAGAGATAATGGTCTTCATATAAAAAGAACTACAATTCCTCTGGGTGTTTTACTGGCAATTTTTGAATCTCGTCCAAATGTAACTTCGGACATTTCTGCATTATCATTAAAATCGGGTAACTCTGTAATTTTACGTTGTGGTTCAGACAGTATTAACTCTTCTAAAGTTTTAGCCGACATCTATCGTGAAGCTTTGGAAAATTTTTCTTTAGATAAAAATGCAGTAATTCTGGTTTCAAATACTGAAAGAGAATATGTTTCTGAACTTCTAAAAATGGAAAATTACATTGATGTTGTAGTTCCAAGAGGAGGAAAATCTCTTATCAAAGCGGTTATGGACCATACAAAAATACCGGTATTTCGTCATCTTGATGGTAATTGTCATACTTATATTCATGAAAAAGCAGATTTTGAAAAAGCTCGTAAAATTTTACTAAATGCTAAATTGCGTAGGGTTGGAATCTGTGGTGCAACAGAATCATTACTAGTTGATCATAAAATTGCCAAAAGAATTTTACCCCTGGTTGCTGATGATCTATCAAATATGGGTTGTGAGATGAAAGGAGACGAAGAATCAACTAAAATTGATGCAAGGATTAAGCTGGCAACTGAAAAAGATTTTTACACTGAATATTTGGATAAAATAATTTCTATAAAAGTTGTTAAAGATATTGATGAGGCAATTAAACATATTTCAATTTATGGATCTTCTCATACTGAGAGCATCATAACTGAAGAACAAAAATCAGCTGATAAATTCTTATCTCGTGTAAATTCAGCAATTGTTATGCATAACGCTTCAACTCAGTTTGCTGACGGTGGTGAGTTTGGTCTTGGAGCAGAAGTTGGTATTGCAACTGGTAAAATGCATGCTCGTGGACCAGTTGGTTTGGAACAACTTGTAACCTATAAGTATATTGTTGAAGCTGAATGTGCCTTGAGAAAATAATATGAAAAAAAACGTTATTGAAAGTTTAAGCAAAATTATTGCTAAACTTCCTGGTCTTGGTCCAAGAGCTGCAAAAAGAATAATTTTAAACCTCGCTAACAACAAAGAAAAAACCTTGCTTCCACTTATAAAAGCAATGCAATCTTTGCATGATAATATTCATAATTGTGAAATTTGTGATAATCTTGATGAAGGTGTTATTTGTGCAATTTGTTCAAATCAAACACGTGATAAATCTATAATTTGTATTGTGGAAGAAGTTGCTGATTTGTGGGCAATCGAAAGAACAGGAAATTATAAAGGCGTATATCACATTTTAGGTGGAAATTTATCTGCAATTTCAGGTAAATCAATTGAAGATTTGAACATAAAAAAGCTTTACGAACGATTAAATCAAGGCGAAACAAAAGAAATTGTTATAGCAACAAGTGCAACTCTTGATGGACAAACAACAGCTCATTTTTTATCCGATCAGTTGAAAAACTTTCAAGTTAAGGTTACCAGACTGGCTTATGGAATACCTGTAGGAAGTGAATTGGATTATCTTGATGAAGGAACAATTTCAATTGCTTTTAAAAGCAGATCTGAGTTTTAAATTGAGGTATATTCAGAAAACGGAAATTATTATATTAAGTGTAATAGTTTAAATTTTTAACAATGGAGATGAAGAATGTATAATCTTTTGGTTAGATATAAATTTAGTGATACTAACAACAATTGGGATTATCCAGGTGATTGTGGAGTTTATGAATGCGATAGAAGTAGGTTTTTAGAATATACCACTGACGAGTTATATCATAGATTCAAGGAATTAACCAACGAAAATATAGAATATCTAAAGTCAATTCTTTGTATCTTTGCTTATGAAGGAGATCACCCAATTAAGATAGGATATTTAACATCAATAGAAAAAAGACCTCAAATACTAAGAATTAAGTATAAATTCTGTAATTCAAAAGAGATAGAATTTTCAGAAATACAACCATTATTGACGCAGTTAGATATTAGAAAATGGGAAATGAATCGAACTCATTGGGCTGTAAAAAATGAATCATTACCTTCTCATTGGGCTTTACCTTTGGTAATTAAAAAAGATGGAAATGAAGTAATTAAGAATGATAAAAATGATTCTATTACAACGGTTCGGGAATTTATAGAAGTAGTTTCTTCATTTACAAAAGATTGTAATGATGAGGTTTTTTATAGAGGTCATTCAAATAGCGAATACAAACTGATTCCTCAATTATTTCGTACAGACAATCAGGGCAATAATTTATATCCAGATGATGAAGAGGAAACTATGTGTAGAGAACTCATTGTTTCAAACCCCAACGATTTTATTAAAGATAGTTCTACATTCGATAAATTGATAAGAATGCAACATTATTCTTTACCAACTAGACTTTTAGATATCACATCAAATCCATTAATAGCATTATACTTTGCGTGTAAGAGCAAAGGTGAAAAAAAAGATCAGAAGCAAGATGAAAAAGTAGGAAAAGTTTTTTTGTTTAGCTTTAGAAGAAATGAAATCAAATATTTTGATTCAGATACTGTTAGCTGCATATCTAATCTTTCTAGACTATCAAGTGAAAATAGAAATAGCATACAAGAATACGTGACTAAACTATTAGCTAAAGAAGATTACAAAGAAGATGAAGAATACATAATTAAAGATTTTAATAAAAAAGAATATACAAAAAAATTAGCCCATTTCGTCAGAGAAGAAAAACCGTTTTTCGAAGTTAAAATTAAGCCATCAGATTTGAAAAAGATTTTTTGTGTAAAAGGAAAAAAAAGTAACGATAGAATATCATCGCAATCAGGAGCATTCTTATTATTTGGATTAACTACAGTTCTAGATGAGAATGACAAAACAAAAGAAATCCTAATTAAGAGCGAATATAAAGAAAGTATATTAAAAGAACTGGACTTGTTAAATATTAACGCAAGCACGGTTTTTCCTTACATTGAGAATTCTGCAAAATATATTGCTGATAGATATGCCAAGAAGTATTCCTGAAGAATTTGATGAGAAGTGTGAAAAGCTGTGAAGCTTAGAAGGAATTGGTTGCGGGGGCTGGATTTGAACCAACGACCTTCAGGTTATGAGCCTGACAAGC
>CAZENB010000026.1:0-21336 GCA_964513555.1 uncultured Rhizobium sp.
AACAGTTGGAATGAGTAAAGAAAATATAAGAATTTTAGAAGATCTAAAAAAAGAAAACATCAATATCACAGTTCTGATAAATAAAATTGATCTTATAAAAAAATCAGGAATTCTTGAAACAATCGCCAAAATTGCAGAACTTGGATTTACTGATATTTTTCCAATTTCCGCAAAAACAAGTGACAATATTAGTAAAATTAAAGAATTTCTTTGCAGTAAATGTGTTAATTTAGGATGGATTTATGATGAAGATCAAATTACTGATGCACCAATGCGTTTTATTGCTTCTGAAATCACTCGTGAAAAATTATTCTTAAAATTAGATCGAGAGATACCCTACTCTCTTACAGTTAAAACTGATTCTTATGAAGTTTTAAATAATGGCGAAATAAAAGTTCATCAAACAATTTTCATCACTCGTGAAAGCCAAAAAAGTATTATAGTAGGAAAAAATGGTTCAATGATTAAACAAATTGGAGAAGAAGCGAGAAAAGATTTATCAGAAATTGCTCAGAGCAAAGTTCATTTATTCTTATTTGTTAAAGTAAAAAAAGATTGGATGAATAGCATTGAAAGCTATGAGATGGTAGACGTAGAAAAATTACCAAAAAGAAAGTAACTAATAAAATGACATCAACCGTAAACCAACAGGAAGTAGAAAAATTCTCTCGTATTGCAGATGAATGGTGGGACGAATCTGGCAAATTTAAACCACTACATAAATTCAACCCAATTCGTATTTCTTTCATCAGAAAGGAAATAGTAAATCATTTTAAATTGGATGAAAACTCAACGACACCTTTCAATAATATAAGAATTGTTGATATTGGTTGTGGTGGAGGATTGGTTGCTGAACCATTTTGTAAAATGAATGCTGACGTAACTGCTATTGACGCTTCAGAAAAAAATATTGCAGTTGCAAAAATTCATGCCGAGAAATCTGGGTTAAAAATAAACTATCTAAATACTTCTGCTGAAAATTTAGAAAAAGAAAACGAGAACTTTGATGTTGTACTAGCTTTAGAAGTTATTGAACATGTTAATAATGTAGAAGAATTTGTCAAAAATTGTGCTGCTTTAGCAAAATCAAACGGACTTGTTTTTATTGCCACAATGAACAGAAATTTAAAGTCTTTGGCTTTAGCAAAAATTGCAGTTGAGTACTTTTTAAAATGGCTTCCAAAAGGAACCCATGATTGGAAGAAATTTCTTAAACCATCAGAAATCAATAATTTTGCTTCTCTGCATAATCTTTCACTTCAAAGTTTAAGAGGTTTTAATTACAATATATTGAACGATTCTTGGTCTGAATCTGAAAATCTAGATGTGAATTATATTGCCGTTTTTAAGAAGAGATAACATCACTTTTTTCTTTATAAAGAAAACATATTACAAGATAAAGTTTCTTTTTCTTTTCTTCAAACTTCTTACTCTTAAAATTATTTAAGTAATTTTGGCAAGCAAAAGAAAGTTTTTTAGAACTGATACAGATAACTTGCCATAAATCCGTATAAAATTCCACTATTTGGATTTTCTTTTACACTAGCTCTACTAAAATCTAAGAATATACCATTTTTTAACTTATATCCAACAGAATACTGGAGTTGACGATCATTTATTTTACTATAACTTTGATAATCAGATATTTTTCTATAAATATTAGAAATACTTATTTTCCAAGAAAGATATTTGCCAATTAATGCTAAAGTTGAATAACTTGCATCTCTTCCTTCAGCTCCCATAAAATTTTTAATTTTTACAAATTCTGCAAAAGGATTGATTGTTGTTAAGCGCCCAATTTTGTAAACATATTGCGAACCAGCAACATAACCAGTTTCACGAGATATTTCGTCAATATTTTTATCAACACCTAAATTTCTATAACCCAAATTATAAGAAAGATTACTTATGCCTAATAATCTGTTGCCATCAATTGTTATTGTATAAGATGCAAAAGATCCTGTATTTGCAGATAATCCATCATTTCTCTTGGCCACATTGCGACCATTAATTGATCCACTTAAACCAGTTGTATCGTTAAAAAATGTATTAAGAGAAATTTTACTATCTTCTAAATAAACAAAGGCACCAAATCCAATTTTCTCTCTTAATTCGTAATCTTCTGTAATATCAGTGCTAAAAACTCCAATTCTTTTATCTTTATTATAAGCTTTGCCAAAACTTGGATTAAATTTCCCTAAAAAAAACTCTAGATCATCTGATTTAAAATCAAGCTTTAATTCTTCAACAATAAAAGTTGTGTCTCCCGGATGAAATCCACGATTCTTATTAAAAAACTGTCTAGTTCTTTCAGGATAATTTTCATTTCTTGTTTCAACAGTACTTGTTGGATAAAGTCTCCAACCAGTCTTAATTGACCAATTTTTCTTAAAATTAAAAGAAAAATCAGGCTCAATATTGATGTAAGCATTATTGGATTTTATTTCTTTACTTTGACCAGAAAGCCTATCAGACTTCAACTCTAATAAAACTTGCCCAGTAATATTAGGAATTTCTCCATCACTTTTTGCAAAAGATTTATTAATGGTAACCAGATAAATAATACTAATAATTAATAGAGATTTTTTCAAGTTTTTTTTCATAATTATATAGGAAGAATTGCACTAACAGAGGTTCCAACATTAAGTTCACTTTCAATTAAAACTGAACCACCATGCAATTCAATAAAATATTTTGTTAAATATAAACCAATTCCAGTTCCTGCAACGGCTAAAGTATTTTTTGCTCTAAAAAACTTTTGCCCAATATTTGCTAAATCTTCTTTTGGAATTCCAATTCCTTGATCTGTTGTTTTTATAGTAACTTGTTTTTCATCAATTGAAGATATAATTTTTACTATAGTATTATTTTTAGAATACTTAATCGCGTTTGAAATAATATTAGTAAAAGAATGATCTAGAAGCTTAGGATCACCGTTAAAACTCTCAGGTAAATTATCAATGTTCATCTCCACAATAATACCCTTGTTAGTTGCTAAATTAGAGTTCTTTTCAACAATTTCTTCAATAAATTTCTTAAGATCAAAACTTTGTTTTTCAACTTTAATAGTATTAACACCACTTTCCATTTTAGCCAAATTCAAAGTACTGTGTATAAGGCCATTCATTCTCTGAATACCACTTTTTATTTTGTCTAAAGACTTACTTAAAGATTCATCATTAACATTAAGAGTTCTAAGCTTACGAACCACAAGTTCTCTTGTACTGTCTATAATTTGCAAAGGAGTTTTAAATTCATGAGAAACAAGAGCAATAAACTCGTTTTGCATTTTACGAATGTTTTTTTCTTCTTTCAGAGCTTCTTTTAATTGTTGAGTTTTTTCCAGTAACTCATGATTTGCAACCATAACTCTTTCAATAGAATCAGAACGATCAACTGCCAAAGAAAACTGATCTGCAATCAGTGAAATTAGTTCAATCTCATCAATCATCCAACTTCTTTTTTCACTTTGATGAATATAAATTCCACCATTAACTTTGTTATTTAAAGAAGTAATTATACTAATTTGAGAAGCGATTGAGAATTCGGAACAAATTTTCTCAATTGGCATGAAACTTTGGTCACTTCTTATATCATCAATTGCAATCAAAGAATTTTCTTTACCTTTATTTTTATCAAACTTTTGATGAAAACGATTTTGAAAATTAATATAATCAGTTAAAATTTTTATACTTGCTTGATCTTGACTATCTTTAAACATTTTAGCGTTACTCTCGCTTGCATGCTCAGCAACAAAAGTTGTATTACCATTACGATAGTTATGAATCAAACAACGATCTGCCTTCAAATATTGGCATAAAATTTTAGAAATGTTTTTTGCAACTTCTTGTATTGGTAAATCAGAAACAATTAGATAACCTATTTCTCTTAACAATCTTTCGTTATTAAGAGTTCTTTCTAAATTTTTTAAGGTTCCCAAATCATTTGAAGATAAAACTTTATCTCTTTTTGATTCTTTTTGTCCAATGACTTCAACTTTTTCGAAAGTAAAGGTTGAATACACTTTTTCTAAAGTATTTGGGGTATAATCAATCTTAAACTTAATTTTTTGCAAATTATCACTATAGTCATGAAGATCAGCAACAATTGAACAGGCATGAACATCTTTAACAGCTTTAACTAAACGAATATATTCTAACTGATTTTCTGAAGCATAACCTATATCAAAGTCATCAAACAAAAAATCATAACTTTTTCCTATCACATTCGATTCATTAATAGAAAAATAATCATAAAAAAGCTTATTAGCGTAAATTACTGATAAGTAATTGGGATTTTTTTCTTTTATTTTGCAAAGAATTGCTGCTTTTGGATTTTCATCAACAAAAAGTTTTAGTTCTTGGTCTATATCATTGATGTAGAACCCTGAAACATCAGCAATAATTTCTGACTCTAAATTATCTTGTAAAGTAACTTTTTTTAACATGTTTTTGAATTCTTAAAATCGCTTTTACAAATGTTCCTAATAATTGACTTTCAAAAAGAGAATAAAGCAAGCTCTTTAGTTATTTTACTTTGCCTAAAAATAATATTTGTGTTTAATTGAAAATTTCAAACTCAAGATTATCAAATCTTGATCAGAAAGTTTTGTAAAAGAATTTTTAATTATTAAATACAACTTACAGTTCTAATTGTAATATTAAATTCCTGTTCTAAAAATCAGTTTTTCCGAAAAAATAAATTTATTTTTTCTTGTAAAATCTACCACCAGTTTTTCTTTTCGATGGTTGCTTTGTAGCAGCGGTAGCAATAATATCAACTGCTCTATTTAAACCAATTTCTAAAATATTATCTTCTTTAACTGAAGTAAATTTTTTATTATGTAATAAATAAGGTCCAAAAGGTCCAATATTAGCTAGAATTTTTTCTCCAGTTTCCGGATGAACACCAACTTCCCTTGGTAAAGAAAGTAAGTTAGTGGCTGTTTTTACATCAATTGTATTTGGATCAATGCTTTTTGGAATTGAAACTCTTTTCGGCTTCTTAGCTTTTGGCTGTTTAACAGATTTTTTAGATGATTTTTTCTTCGAAGAATCGTTAGATTCTTTTTCTGAAGATTTACTATTAATTTCACTTCCTCCAAGTTCTAAGTAAGGACCATAAGGTCCAATTTTAACTAAAATATCAAAACCAGTTTTTGGATCTTTACCTAAAGTTTTTGGTTCAAACTGTGGTTTAATTTCTTTATTTTCTTCATCAACTTCACTATCTTTGTCAAAAACCTGCATTGTGTATTTGCACTCTGGATAATTTGAACATCCTATAAAAGATCCAAACTTACCAAGTCTTAAACCAAGTTTACCTTTGTTACAAGTTGGACAATCATTTTTTACTTCACCTTTTTCATCTAAACCAAAAATACGTCCTAAGATCTTATTATTTAATATTTCCAAAACTTCAGGAAATGGCTTTTCACTCACCTCACCTATGTTACCATTAAAATCTTTCCAAAACTTTTTCAGAAAATTCTTCCAGTTCATTTTACCATTAGAAATAACATCCAATTCGTCTTCTAAATCTGCAGTATAGCTAAATTCAACGTATTTAGCAAAAAATTCTTTTAAAAAGGTAACTACAATTCTACCACGTTCCTCAGGAAAAAATCTGCGTTTATCTAACTTAACGTAACCTCGATCTTGAAGAACTGAAATAATCGCAGCATAAGTGGATGGTCTTCCAATTCCCAGTTCTTCCATTTTTTTAACCAAACTTGCTTCCGAATATCTTGGAGGAGGCTCAGTAAAATGTTGTTGTGGCTTCACGTCAATTAAACCTAAAGATTCTTTTTCTTTTAATTCTGGTAAATTTTGTTTAGATTCATCTTCATCATTTTCATTATCATCGCGATCTTCACGATAAACCTTGTAAAAACCATCAAATTTTATTGTTGAGCCGACAGCTTTAGCTTTTGCATATGATGGAATTGTCACTATTTCCGCAATAACCTGATTAAAAATAACATCAGACATTTGAGAAGCCAATGTTCTTTTCCAAATAAGATCATAAAGCGCAAATTGAGAGTCATCTAAGTATCTTCTTAGCTTATCAGGAGACAAAGAGAAATCCGTAGGACGTATTGCTTCGTGAGCTTCTTGGGCGTTTTTAACTTTACTTTTGAAAACATTAGGAGAATCAGGTAAGTATTTTTTACCATAGGTGTCCTCTATTGTTATTCTAACTGAAGAGATAGCTTCAGGAGTTAAATCCACTGAGTCAGTTCTCATGTAAGTTATCAAACCCTGAGCACTGCCATCAATTTCAACTCCTTCGTAAAGCTTTTGCGAAATAGTCATGGTTCTGCTAGCAGAAAAACCAAGCTTTCTTGCCGCTTCTTGTTGCATAGAAGAAGTTGTAAAAGGAGCTTGTGGACGTCGCTTTGCTTGTTTTTTTGTTATTGATAAAACCTGATATTTTTTTGACTCAAGCATTTTTCTGATATCTTTTGCTTGATCTTGATTTACTATTGAGAATTTTTCTAGCTTCTTACCATCTATTTCTATAACGCTTGCTTGAAAAGCTGAGTTTTGACTATTTATTAAATCAAGTTTAATATCCCAATATTCTTCACTCTTAAAAGCTTCTATTTCATCTTCACGATCACAAATTAGACGCAAAGCAACCGATTGGACACGACCAGCAGATTTACTACCAGGTAACTTACGCCACAAAACTGGAGACAAAGTAAAGCCAACTAAATAATCTAAAGCTCTACGCGCTTGCTGAGCA
Source organism: uncultured Rhizobium sp. (assembly GCA_964513555.1). Classification (GTDB taxonomy): domain Bacteria; phylum Pseudomonadota; class Alphaproteobacteria; order Rickettsiales; family UBA1997; genus UBA2645. Next base: position 6,748 of record CAZENB010000026.1, read on the forward strand.
TTCACTAAATCCATGTCAATATCTCGTGGATTTTTTATTGCTTCAGTAACAGAATTTTTAGTAATTGCGTTAAAAACAACTCTTTCAACTTTTGTAGAAGATTTTATAGCCTTCTTCTGCTTCAAAACTTCTAAGATGTGCCATGCGATTGATTCTCCCTCTCTATCCGGATCTGGCGCTAAGATTAGTTTCTGACAATTTTTTGCTTTATCAACTATGTCTTTAACATGTTTTACTGATTTTGCTGAAACTTGATAATGCATTGCAAAATCTTTACTTGGCTCAACAGAACCATCTTTACTTGGCAAATCACGAATGTGACCAAAAGATGCCAAAACTTGATAATCTTTTCCTAGATACTTACCTATTGTTTTTGCTTTTGCTGGGGACTCTACAATTAAAAGGTTTTTCATCTGTTATTTTTTAAAAATTAAGGACACCGCCACAATAATCAAAGCAAAGCCAGCGACGTGATTCCATTTTAGTTTTTCACCTAAATAAAAAACCGAAAAAAATGCAAATACTGTAAGAGTAATAACTTCTTGAATCGTTTTTAGCTCAACGGCATTAAAATTAGAATATCCAATTCTGTTTGCTGGAACTTGAAATATATATTCCGGCAAAGCAATAAGCCAACTAACTAAAATCACTTGCCATAAAGCAACTTCACGAAACTTTAGATGACCATACCAAGCAAAAGTCATAAAAATATTTGAAATTGTCAGCAAAATGATGGTGTGCATTTATTTTAAACTGTTCTTCTTACAATTCTACCTTTAGTCAAGTCATAAGTTGTCATTTCAACTTCTACTTTATCACCTTTTAAAACACGAATTTTGTTTTTTCTTATTTTTCCTGAAGCATGAGCAGTTATAACATGGCTATTTTCAAGTTCAACACGGAAAATTGTATTTGGTAAAACCTCAACAACTATTCCATTCATAGTAAGTAAATCTTCTTTTGGCATTTAAAAATTATTTATAGGTTAGAGATAAATTTAGCTGTTGTATAAAATCCTAAAAAGTAAAATTCAAGCTAATGATTCTTATAACATAAAGAATCTGAAACACCCAAAATGTGACAAATTGCACCTGTAAGCTCTGATCTATTAAGAGTATAGAAGTGAAAATCCTTAACACCTCCATTACGCAAAATTCTGCAAAGTTCAACTGCAACTATTCCAGCGATTAGTTGTCTAGTATCTTGTTTTTCATCAAGACCACTAAAAACTTCATTCATCCATTTTGGAATTTTTGCTCCACACATTTTTGCAAAATGCTTTGTTTGCTTAACATTACTTACTGGCAAAATACCAGGAACAATTGGAACATCAATTCCCGATTTATGACATTTATCAACAAATCTAAAGTAAACATCAGAATCAAAGAAAAACTGTGTAATTATTCTGTCAGCACCAGCATCAACTTTGCGCTTTAAGTTATCAATATCTTCTTCGAAATTTTTAGCCTCTGGATGTTTTTCTGGGTAGCCTGCAACTGAAATTTCGAAGTTTGCAATTTTTTTAATTCCAGCAACCAGTTCATTAGCATATTTATAACCATCTGGATGTAGTTGATAATTTGGGCTGGAAGCTGGCATATCACCACGCAGAGCAACAATATGACGAACGCCGCTTTGCCAATAATTATATAAAATTTCGCATATTTCTTCTTTTGAAGCTGCAACACAAGTCAAATGAGATGCTGGCTTTAAATTAGTTTCGTCAATTATTCTTTTAATTGTATGATGCGTTCTTTCACGAGTCGAACCTCCAGCTCCATAAGTAACTGAAACAAAAGTTGGGTTAAGATTTTTTAATCTAGAAATAACTTCCCACAATTTTACTTCCATTTCATCTGTCTTTGGTGGAAAAAACTCAAATGAAACATTTATCTCGCTTTTATTTAAAACAACTTCTTCAAGTTTGTTGGTATATTTTTTCATATTATTTTTGAATAAATCGACTTCCCGGTTTAACAGCTGGAATATTTTTTAAATTTTCAGGAATATTATTTTTATCAAAAGTCTGCACTTCAATTTTTAAAAGAGAAACAACAGGAACTTTCATTTTTTGTTCCAAATTTTCATCATTTGAGCGATCAACTAATGAGCACTCAGCAACAACTTTTGCGCCAAATTTTTCAACCAAAGCATATGTTTCTAAAGATGATTTTCCAGTTGTTATCACATCCTCAACAACCAAAACTCTTGCGTCTTTTTGCAATTCAAAACCTCGACGCAATTCAAAAACACTATTAACTCTTTCACAAAAAATTGTTTCCAAACCAAGTTGACGTCCCATTTCATAACCAACAACAACACCCCCCATTGCTGGTGCCACAACAACATCAAATAAGTTTTTACCCAATCTTTCTTCAACTTTTTTTGCCAAAGCAATACAAAGTTTTTCTGCTCTTTTTGGATTCATCAAAACTCTAGCACATTGCATATAGGTGTCTGAATGCAATCCAGAAGATAATATGAAGTGACCTTTTAATATTGCTTTAGAATAAGCAAATTCTTGTAAAATTTCTTGCTCTTTAAGACTCATAACTGTTAATAATTAGCATTTAAATTAGTATCTCATTTACACAAAGATAAAATAAAACGTCTAAACTATGCAAGATAAAAAATCTTATATTGAATCAGCTAAGAAAACTATTCAAACGGAAATTGAGGGATTAAACTCTTTATTTTCTTGTTTTGACGATAATTATGTGAAAGCAATTGATTTAATTTTAAATTGCAAAGGAAGAGTAATTTTAAGTGGTATGGGAAAGTCGGGACATATTGCCAATAAAATTGCTGCAACCTTAGCTTCAACTGGAACTCCATCTTTTTTTATTCACCCAGGTGAAGCAAGTCATGGTGATTTAGGCATGATTACAGAAGAAGATGTTGTAATTTTACTTTCAAATTCTGGAGAAACTAAAGAACTAAAAGACATAATATTTTATTGCCGTAGATTTGAGATTCCTATAATATCAATGGTTAGAAGATCTGATTCTGAACTTGTAAGATCGAGTGCTGTATCTTTTATTTTATCAAAAATTCCTGAAGCTAACTCCGTAAAAGCACCTACCACTTCAACTACAATGATGCTGGCTTTAGGTGATGCAGTTGCGGTAAGCTTAATTGATGCAAAAGGTTTCAATGAAGAATCTTTTGGAATATTTCACCCAGGAGGAAAACTTGGAGCCGCCTTCATTCGCGTTAAAGAAATAATGAGAAGTGGATCAGACGTTCCTGCTGTTGAAGAAAACACAAAAATGTCAGAAGTATTGCTTGAAATGACTTCTAAACATTTAGGCTGCACCTCAGTAATTAATTCATCAGGAGAATTAATTGGCATAATTACTGATGGCGATTTAAGAAGACATATAAGCTCTGATTTTTTAAAACACAGTGCCAAAGAAACAATGACTGCAAATCCAACTTTAATTGATCATAATATGCTTGCTATTGATGCAATTACGCTGATGAACAAAAAATCCATCACTAGCCTATTTGTTGTTGATGAAGAGTCAAATAATAAAAAAGTTATTGGTATACTTCACATCCATGATTGTCTTAGAATTGGGGCAGCATAAGATATATAGATTTAAAATAACTTTTTCATAAAACAAATGATTGCTTGTGTTGCTTTGGCAATATTGCAATTGCTTTTAAAATAGACAAAAAATAATATTTACCCACACTTAATATACTGAATATACTGATAATATACTGACTTTTATGTTACTGAGATCTCATGGTGTTTGTTTTTCAATTTATAATTACCAAGAAATTTAATTGAGATTGTAAGAAAAAAATCATAGTATAATTATATTTTTATTTTTCATATAACCAAAAAACATTAATTATGAATAGCCTATTTGCCTTCCTTTACTTAATTTCAGCGGTTTTATTCATTTTGTCTTTATACGGACTTTCATCTCCAAAAACTTCCAGAATTGGCAACTATTTTGGCATGTCGGGAATGGCTTTAGCAATCATCACAACACTTTTCTCACCGCAAGTTCATAATCATTTATTTATTCTAATAGCACTTTCTATAGGTGGAGGAATTGGTTGGTTCGTTGCAAAAAAAGTAAAAATGACTTCAATGCCACAACTTGTTGCGGGTTTTCACTCTTTAGTTGGTTTAGCTGCAGTTTTAATTGCAGCTTCTGCTTTATGGATGCCAGATTCATTTCATATTTTATTTGATGGCAAAGTTAAGTTTGGAAGCCTGATTGAAATGGGCCTTGGAGTTGTAATTGGTGCTATTACTTTTACAGGATCAATTGTTGCGTTCTTAAAATTGAATGGAAATATGAAGTCAAAATTCACATATTTTAAAGATCCACAAAAAGTTTCAAAATACAGTGCAATTGCATTAGCATTAGTTTTAGTTGGATTTATTGCTTTCGGATCAAAAGTTCTGTTCATACTTCTAACACTCATTTCATTTTTTATAGGTTTCATGATAATTGCTCCTGTTGGAGGAGCAGACATGCCAGTTGTGGTTTCAATGCTAAATTCTTATTCCGGATGGGCAGCCAGTGGTATTGGTTTTACATTGGGAAATCCACTTTTGATTATAACCGGAGCTTTAGTTGGAGCTAGTGGTGCGATTTTAAGTTATATCATGTGCAAAGCAATGAATCGTTCAATCTTTAACGTGATTTTTAGCAGTTTTAGTGAACAAACTTCAAATAATAATTCAAATGAAGAAAAAGAGCAAAAACCAATAAAACAAGCAAGCTCAGAAGATGCGGCTTTTATGATGAAAGGTGCTTCTTCAGTAATAATTGTTCCTGGTTATGGTATGGCAGTTGCAAGTGCACAGCATGCTGTGGCTGAAATGACTCATATGCTTGAAAAAGCTGGTGTTGAAGTTAAATTCGCAATTCATCCTGTTGCAGGAAGAATGCCTGGACATATGAATGTTTTGTTAGCAGAAGCGAATATTGATTATGAAAAAGTTTTTGAATTAGAAGACATAAATGGAGAGTTCAGAAACACTGACATTGTACTTGTAATCGGTGCAAACGACGTAACTAATCCAGCTGCAAAAACTGATAAAACCAGTCCAATCTATGGAATGCCAATTCTTGACGTAGGTAGTGCAAAAACTGTTTTTTTCGTTAAAAGATCTATGAACACTGGCTATGCTGGCGTTGAAAATGAATTATTTTTCTATGATAATACTTTAATGATTTTCGGCGATGCCAAAAAAGTTGTTGAAGAGATTGTTAGAAATTTATAACTACTATTAACAAAAAAATAATTTAGAAAAATGAAAACTAACGCAAACTCATTAAGAGTCGGAAATGTGGTTGAATACCAAAACCAACTTTGGACTATCATAAAAAGAGAACATGTAAAGCCAGGAAAAGGTGGTGCTTACATTCAAGTTGAAATGAAAAACATTGCAACTGGAAATAAAACCAATACTCGCTATAACTCAAGCGAAGATGTTGAAGTAGCTTATGTTGAACAAAAACATTTTCAATATCAATATATGGATCAAGATGAACTTGTAGCTATGGACATGACTTCATTTGAACAATTTAACTTTCATAAAGATTTGCTTGGCGATGCTTTTCCTTTCTTACAAGATGAAATGGATTTGCAAGTTGAATTTTGTAATGACAAACCAGTTTCAATTAAACTTCCTGAACATGTAACTCTTGAAGTTACTCAAGCTGATGCTGTTGTTAAAGGGCAAACAGCAAGTGCTTCTTACAAGCCAGCAATTCTTGAAAATGGCGTTAGAGTTATGGTTCCCCCTTTTATTGAATCTGGTGACAAAATTATTGTCAGAACAGATGACTCAACTTACGTAGAAAGAGCAAAAAAATAATTTTACATTAAAAATGAGAGTTCCTTTTGTTAAAATGAATGGTTTGGGCAATGACTTTATAATATTCGATGCCCGTCATCAAAAAATTGAGCTCTCAACTTCTGAAATTAAACGATTATCCAATCGTAAAAATATTGGCTGCGATCAACTAGTTGTGCTTGAAAAATCAAACAAAGCTGATTGTTTGATGATAATTTATAATTCTGATGGATCAATGTCTGGAGCTTGCGGAAATGCAACTCGTTGTGTTGCCTCAATTTTATTTGCAGAAACAAAGTCAAATGAAGTTAACATTGAAACTGCGACGGGTGTTTTAAATTGTCGTCAAAATCAAGATAATTTAATTTCTGTTAATATGGGAATTCCATCTTTTGATTGGCAAAAAATTCCTCTTCAAATTGAAAGCAATTCACAAAAAATTTTGTTGCATAATTTTGAATTCTCCTGTGTTAACGTTGAAAATCTCAATGCGTTACTTTTTTTAAAGAACCAATTTCTGATAAAGAATTTTTTGATGTTAGTCCCAAAGTTGAAAATGATAAAATTTTTCCTCAAAAAACTAACGTAGAATTTGCCCAAATTTTATCAGACAATTTAATTTCCGTCAGAGTTTGGGAACGTGGCGCCGGTGAAACTTTGGCTTGTGGAAGTGGTGCTTGTGCAGTTGGAATTTTAGCCGTTAAACATAAACTTGTAAATTCTAATAAAATTAATGTGCGCTTTAAGGGAGGAGATTTAATTATTGAGTATAATAGCGAAAATTCTGCAGTAATTATGACTGGCAGTTTTGAAAAAATATTTGATGGTTTGGTTGAAATTAATTAATGTCGTCTTTTAGCCCTCTTTGTAAAAGAGGGTCGATCAAATTGCGCCAAGCAATTTTTGAGACTAGTTATTTAAAATGAATCGTATTTTGTTTAAAGTTCTTTAAATACTCCGTCATGACTATGTACCACCTCCTTTTCAAAGGCTTTAAAAACAAAATAAAATATGGTTTTTCTTACAAAAATAATCACAATTCTTTTATTTTTTTCTCTAAATTCTTTCGCTCTTTCTCCTGAAGAACATTTGCCTAATGAAATTGACGAACAAAGAGCAAGAAATTTATTTTTAGAAGTTCGCTGCTTAGTTTGCACGGGACAAGTTATAGAAAGCTCCAATACAGAATTTTCTTTTGAAATGAGAAAAATGATTAGGAATAAAATTCTTGAAGGTAAAACAGATGAAGAAATTAGACAATATTTAGTATCTCAGTTTGGAGAAGATATTTTAACTTCAGCAAAATTAAGCAAAAGCAACTTTTTACTGTGGTTATTGCCTTTGTTTTTTGCAATTATTCCGTTTTTATACTTGTTAAAAACAAAATTATTGCGCAATTGAAGTTCCTAAATCTTTTTCTTTAAGAGAAGCAATGGATGTTTTTCGAAAAGTAGAGCTTGGAAATTTTAGAGAAGAAGCGTAATCTAAAACTTTTCTAAGATCAGAAATTTTTGTTTCATCCAAAACATAATTTTGAGATTTTATAGTCAATTCCACTTTTTCATTCTGTTTTGCAGCTCTAAATAAATTATCAAATTCAATTTTTGGTTCTTTGTGACTTTGATTATAAGATTCAACAAGAACTCTTTTATCTAGGGTTGTAAGACTTTTCCAAACTTCTCTTTCTTTTCCTTTTCCAAATCTAGAAACTGCTTTATTAGTTTTATCTAATGCATTAATTAATTTATTATTAAAAATCTGGTAACCATTTCTTTCTTCAGTAGTTGATTTTATAATAATCTCGATTGCTTTTTGATATATTTTTCTAAATTTATGGCTTTTATCATCATTAACATCATCAGAAGGAGATTTTTTATCTTGTTTTACCTTTGATCTCAAATCTGTACTTGGAAGAAATTCAGCACTATGATTTAGATCTAGATATTCTTTAGAAATTTTTTTTAGATTCAGTTTCTCATCTCTTTCTCTAGAATTTTGAACATCTTTAACAATTTTTTTTATACGATCTGAAATATCAAATTCATTAATTTTATCTTTTTTAACCAAAGACACTTTTTCATTAATCTTTGCCTGATCTATTCTTTTTTGATATTCTTCATCAGAAATCCTAACCGTTGCTGAATGTTGATGAGCTTTATTATCCTCTTTGAAATATTTATTACCTAAATTAGTACTTTGGACTACTTTTTGATCAAAAAATTTAGGATTTTGATTTAAACCTTTATTATTATATTTACTATATTCCAATTTTAACTGATCAATCTTTGCCTGATCTATTCTTTTTTGATATTCTTCATCAGAAATCCTAACCGTTGCTGAATGTTGATGAGCTTTATTATCCTCTTTGAAATATTTATTACCTAAATTAGTATTTTGGACTACTTTTTGATCAAAAAATTTAGGATTATGTTTTAATTCCTTTGAATTTTCTTCAGAAGAAAATTCAATAACTTCATCATTTTCAGCAAAAGATATCTTTTTTTCTTTTTGATTTAAAGGTTTATTACTATATTTACTGTATTCCAATTTAAACTGATCAATTTGTGCCTGATTTATTCTTTTTCGATATTCTTTATCAGAAATCCTAACCGTTGTTGAATGTTGATTATTATCCTTAATTACTTTCTGAGAAGCCTTGATAATATTTTCATCTGATTTTGAGTATAAAATGTCAAAATGACTTCCATCGCCATTAACAATATAAATATTATTTTGCTTAGTTTGAACAAATTGATCTTCTAAATTTTCTGCTGTAATAGTTGTAATTTTAAAAGGAGAAATTTTATTCATTATATCCATAACAGCAAAATCACTAACTAAAATTTTAGATTTAGAATCTTTAATAAAAGCTTTCTGTGCTTTAAGATCTTCGTTTCTCGCTTCTTTTTGATAATGATTTTCATCAATTTTTGGAGAAAAATCAGCATTTATAAACAAAAATTTAGCTAATTTTTTTGAAATATTGTCCTGCCCTTCTTCAGAAACTAATTCATAGAATCTATCAAATGTTAAATTATCTTCTGGGAGTTTTTTTAGAATTGAACCAAATATTTTTTTTGCTTCTACCTTAGTTTCATTATCCTTATATTTTTCAGAATATTGTTCTAGATTATTTCTAAACTTTTTTAATAATTGTGGATCATTTGAACATTTTGCTAATGTAGCAACAATTGCTGCATGAAAACCGCATAAACCATCTCCACTTACCCTTTGAAAAAAAGGAAAATTCTCAGAAAGTAATTTTAACTTCTCACTATTTTCTTTAACTTTTAAGCCTTTAAAATCTTTCTCAGAATAAAATGAAATATAAGAATGCGTGTTTGCAACTTGTGCAGCTGCAGCACCTGAAGTTATAGAATAGTAAGTATTATTATTGGCTTCAATGTCCCAATTATCTACATACCAACTTTTTCCTCTCTGTTGTTTTTGTGTTACTTTATTATCAGGCATAATTTGATTTTAAATACAAATACAAGTAAAAAAGGTGAAACTTAATCTTAAAAATAATTTGATTATCTTTAAATGGTTAACTTATATCACTTTTTTAATATTATAACAAGAAAAAATTAGCGATCTAATTCTTTTGAAAGTAGGTTCAATAACTGCAAAGAGAAGTTATTAAAGCGTTCTGAAAAGTGATTTATTTTATCAGAAAAAACGTTATAAAAAAACACTGCTGGAATTGCCGCAAAAAGACCCATAGCTGTTGCAAGTAAAGCTTCTGCAATACCGGGAGCAACAACAGCCAAACTTGTGTTTTTACTAATTGCAATACCTTGAAAACTACTCATAATTCCCCATACAGTTCCAAAAAGACCTATAAAAGGAGTTGCAGAGCCTGTAATTGCAAGAAAACCAAGTCCATTCTCAAGTCTTTGAATTGATTTATTTGAGTTAATTTGCATAACAATTGATAATCTACTTTTTAGAGATTCCTTTTTACTAGTTTCATCATCAATAATTTGCTTGATATTGTTTGATTTCCACTCCTTCATACAAGCGAGAAAAATTCGTGACATTGGATGATTATGATGTTTTTTCGCTTTAGCAAAAACTTCTTCCAAAGAAGCATTTTCAAAGGTATTTTCAAAATCTTCGCTACGACCTTTTAAAGTTGAAAATCTAAGAATTTTATCAAAAATAATAGCCCAAGACCAAAGCGATGCCAGCATTAATATTAGCATTACAATCTGCACAACTATGTCAGCTTCTATAATCAAATTTAAAATTGAAATTGATGCAGTTTTTTCCATTTGTTAATAATTTAAATTTATATAAACACAAAATATTAATTTAATTTTTTACAATCCGATTTTCTTTCAAAATTATAAATTATCAAAAAAATTTACTCTTCTATAATCATTCTCTTTCCAGATATATTAGGAGGAGTTATTATTCCTTCTTCTTCCATTTTTTCAATTAAAATTGCGGCACGGTTATAACCTATTCTTAATTGTCTTTGGACATAACTAATTGAAGCTTTTTTATCTCGACGAACTATCATAACTGCCTTAGCATACAAATCATCATCACTTGAACCACCACCTTCGCTAAATCCATCTTCATCATCACCAGAGCTTGGAATTGCAACTGATTCAAAAGCAATTTTATCATCACTTTCAAACTCACTTAGATCTTGGCTCTTAATAAAATTCACAATATTCTCAATTTCGGTATCAGAACAAAATGGACCATGAACACGAGTCATTTTTGCTCCTCCAGACATATAAATCATATCACCCTGCCCCAAAAGTTGTTCAGCACCTTGAACTCCAAGAATTGTTCTACTATCAATTCTTGAAGTTACTTGGAATGAAATTCTAGTTGGGAAATTCGCTTTAATAACACCAGTAATTACATCAACTGAAGGTCTTTGAGTGGCCATAATTAAGTGAATTCCTGCAGCACGAGCCATTTGTGCAAGTCTTTGAACAGAGTTTTCAATTTCTTTACCAGCAACCAACATCAAATCAGCCATTTCATCTACAATTACAACGATGAAAGGTAATTTTTTCGCTTCAAATTCAATTTCCTCAATTATTGGTTTACCATTAGTTGGATCATAGCCAGTTTGAACTTTTTTAGTCATTTTTTCACCAGCAATAATCGACTTCTCGGCTTTTTCATTATAACCAGCTATATTTCTTACTGCTAAACTAGACATTAAACGGTATCTTTCTTCCATTTCGGCAACAACCCACTTTAAAGCAATAACTGCTTTACTTGGCTCAGTAACAACAGGAGATAAAAGATGCGGAATTCCATCGTAAATTGAAAGTTCTAACATTTTTGGATCTATCATTATAAACTTACACTCATCTGGTCTAAGTTTAAATAATATTGATAAAATCATAACATTCAAACCAACCGACTTTCCAGAACCGGTTGTTCCAGCAATCAACAAATGCGGCATCCTTGCTAGATCTGCAATCATTGTTTCACCACTAATATCTTTTCCTAGAATTATTGGTAAAGTATTTTGTGAATTGGAATATTCTTTAGTTTCAATCATTTCACGCAAGAAAATCGTTTCTCTTTTTTGATTTGGCAATTCAATACCGATTGATGTTTTACCGCTTACTACTGCAATTCTTGTTGAAACAGCACTCATTGACCTTGCTATATCATCAGACAGTCCAATAACTCGTGATGCTTTTGTTCCCGGTGCTGGTTCAAATTCATGTAAAGTTACTACTGGACCAACTTTAGCACCTAATGAAGTTCCATAAACACCAAAATCTTCTAAAACTTTAATCAACATTTTTGATTGATTTTCTACTACATCTTTACTTATTTTTTTATCTTTGTTTTCTTGAGATCTATCCATTAAAAGATCTGGGGTCGGAATATGGTATCCAGCTCCAGATTTCACAAGACGCTTTTTACTCTTGGTTTTCTTTAATCTTTGTTTTATATCCTCTTTAACTTCTTCTAACTCATTTAATTCTTCAGAACCTTCTTCTAGGAAGAGACGAGATTTTATACTTAAATTTAAATCTTCAAATCCATCTTCATTTTCTAATTTTTCATCTCTTGAAACTAAAATCTTATCACTTTTTGTGAGTTTAATTAATAAATTAATAAACTTACGAAACATAAAAACAAATGTAATGTAACTATAACGGAAGAAATACACCCAATCAGAAATTGAAATTTCTAGTATAACTGATAACAAAATAAGTGATATAGTTAATGAAAAAATTGAAGCTGTGACTTTTGAAAAACCAGATAATTTCAACAGAATAAAGCTACCATTTACGCCTCCAAGACTGTTAAAATCCCACCAAGATGGTTGTGGCAAAGTTGCAAAGAACAAAGACAAAGACAAAATTGTAAATGGTGCTATGATTAATTTAGGAAAAATATTATATCGTGAATTTTGGCCTACTATTTTTGATCCAACCACAAATATAATTAAACAAAGAAAAAAGGATGAAAGACCAATCAATTGAAATAAAAGATCAGATATATGAGAACCAAAAGATCCCATCCAATTACTAACATAATCTTGCGTTGAAGCAGAATTGAAAGAAGGATCAGCAGAATTAAAAGTAATTAAAGACAAAATAAGCACAAAAGAGAACGCACACAAACAGAGACCAAAAAAGCGAGTTAAAAGTTTTAAAACTATTTGTAGAGTTCTGTTTTGTAACATTAATAAATTATAGTTTTGAATATAACAAAATTATTTGCTAACTTATATTATTTTTACCGTTAAAATATTTAATTTGGCAAAGGAATTTGAGGCAACCCCTCATCAAGACTTTTATATGTATTTTTTTTATCTTTTACTTCTGTATTATCATTTAATTTAGAAATTTCTTCTTTTAAATTTTTCTGTTCGCTTTCTTGTATCTGTTGTAACTTTTGTAAATAAGATGCTGGAATCTCAAACTTTTTCTGATTTTCATTAACTTCTTTTGTAGCTTCTATTTTCTGATTTTGAAATTGCTCACCAATTGATTGCTTCATATCTGAATTGTTTTCAATAATATTGTATCTTGATTTTTCATCATAAAATTGGCTTACATTACCTTGAGAAGAGTTAGATTGATTTGAAGAATTAGATCCAGAGTTGTCAACTGTTTGATTTTTACGATAGTTTTTTATCAGATTATTAACAATCTTTTCAACATTTTGTTTTGCTTGCTCTTTTCTAGCATCTTTCATCTCATCTAATTTATCTTGTATGTCTTTCTGCTCCTTATCAAAAACCACTTTATAATCATTTAGTAAAACACATTTATTATTTTCACCATCCCAACATTTATCATTTCCACATTCACAAGAATAAGTAATCGCCATAGTACATACTTTAAATCTCTCAAATTTTGAATTACAACTTGATGCACAACCGTTGCCAAATTGTCGCCAAACTCCTTTTGATTTTTCACAAACTTCACGATTATCAAAAGTTGTTGATCTTGCTTCTTGCGCAATTGAATTGCAAGAAACGAAAACTAAAAATAATAGAAAGGTGAAAAAATTTCTCATTCAAGAATTTTATTTTGAAAGTAAGATTTTGATTTCTTGTAAAATTGCATCTCCCATTTGGCTACAAGAAACTTTTGACTCATCATGTCTCGCAATATCAGATGTTCTTATTCCTTTCGCTAAAACATTCTCAATTGCACTTTCAATTGCATTAGCTTCAGATGAATATCCAAAAGAATATTTAAACATCATAGCTAAGCTTAAAATTGTTGCAATTGGATTAGCGATATTTTTACCAGCAATATCTGGAGCAGAACCATGAACCGGTTCATAAAGTGCAGCTTGACTTCCATCAGATTTCTTAGCACCCAAAGATGCAGAAGGCAACATTCCTAAAGATCCTGTAAGCATTGACGCAGTATCAGATAAAATATCACCGAACATATTTCCCGTTAACATAACATCAAATTGCTTTGGATTTCTTACAAGTTGCATTGAAGCATTGTCAACATACATATGAGATAAAGTAACATCTGGATATTCTTTAGCACCAATTTCCGTAACAACTTCACGCCACATTTCAGTACATTCTAAAACATTTGCTTTATCCACTGAGCACAGTTTTTTACCTCTTGCTCTTGCCAAATCAAAAGAAACACGAGCAATTCTTTCAACTTCTTTTGAATTATAAGTCATAGTGTTCAAACCTTGTTTTGAACCATCAGATAAAGTTGTTACACCTCTAGGCTCACCAAAATAAAGATCACCTGTTAACTCACGAACAATTATAATATCAAGACCAGCAACAATATCATATTTTAAAGTAGAACTATCAGCCAATGCATTAAACACTTTTGCCGGACGTAAGTTAGCAAAAAGCTCTAATTCTTTTCTAATTCCAAGCAAACCACGTTCTGGACGATATTTATATTCTAAACTTTCCCACTTTGGCCCACCAACTGCACCAAGCAAAATTGCATCAGATTTTTTTGCCAAATCTAAAGTTTCAGAAGGAAAAGGAGTTCCAGCTTTATCATAAGCAATACCGCCTAACAAAGCATTTTCTGTTTCAAATTTTTTATCAGTATTTTCAGAAAAGAAATTAATAATCTTTTTAGTTTGTCCAACAACTTCAGGACCAATACCATCACCTTCAATAAGTAATATTTTCTTTGTCATATTTTTAATTTTTAAGTTATAAAATTCTTTAACAATTACTGTCATCCTGAGCGTTAGCGAATGATAACAAATAATGAAAATTTCTTTAATTACTTCCAATAAAAGATTTCAAATCTTCTGAATTCTGT